>SLSQ01000091.1 GCA_007130355.1 Trueperaceae bacterium | reverse complement strand
CTCTTCTTCCCCCCATAGGTTTAATAAAGATTTATCAGGATCGTAGAGTGCAATGCCTCTATGAGGTATTTTCCATTCTTCTAGGTTTGGAAATACTACCAATGTGTAATCTTTTTCGAAGCGAATTATTTCATCAACGATCATCTGTAGCCGAAGAATAATTTCAGTACGTTCCTCAACCCTGGGCATGGTTAAAATGAGATCGTGCTCACGAATATCCCCGGAGGGCATTGCAAAGGTTTCATACCCCTCAGATAGCACACTTCCACCTGACAGAAGAGACCATTTAAAGGTGACCGCCGGCTGGGCTTGCATGGTGTCGTTGAACAGGGCAATTGTTCTGGACCTGGTCTCTCCACTGAAGAAGCGGTTGTCATACTCGGCGAGGTAGGCAGCCAGGGGTTGGTTCATTTCTCGCATGACCACCCATTCCGGGTTCTCTTCATGGAGCATGGCTTTGCCGTCTATCCAGCTTTTGAATTCGCCCAACATCGTAAAGCCGCTGACGCCTTGTTGTCGGCTGGCCAGAATTTGCATCTTGAACATAAATGCCTTGGCTTTGTAAAGCGGTTGCTCATACCAGGTCCATGGGTCATATTGATGGAGAAAGGGCAGGTAAGCTTCATCCCCAACAAACAAGGTCAGCCGGCTGGGGTCTGTTCCTGGAATACACAGCTGCTCCCCGATGAACAGCGGCTTACTGCGGTCCCAGAAGAAAGTGTCCGAATCCCAAAAGGTGAATGAACTTTCATAAACCCAGTCTAAGGGGCGCATGACGGGTTGATCCGCCCAATATGCTGCGGCAGGCCAATAGCGCTGATCGGGGTAAACATTTGGCTCGTTGGGATAATGGTAACCGACCACATCAGCCGCTCCACCTGGGTCTCCGTCCATTGAATATACCAAGGGGCGGGTTCCATCTGCTTCTCGGGCAGGGCCAGCCAGATTGGCTAATTGGTCGATCACTGCTTGGTCTCCACGTAGACTTTCGTGGTAGAACTCTGCACTGAGGCTCCACATGATTATGGAGGGATGGTTTTTCAATCTTTCGATCCTGCCCAGGATATGCTGTTGATAATTTTGCCAAAACACTGGATCCCGTAGCCGATAAGCATATTCGCCATTACCAACGTCTATTTGTGGGATCATGAGTATGCCTATCTCATCGGCCAGCTCATAGTAGATGCCAAACTGTTGATCGTATGTGCGTATGGTGTTGACATTCATCGCGACAATGCCAAGTAGTTCCTCTCGGATCCGATCGACATCAGGTGTAGAGTGATCATTCAATACGACTGCCAGCAGGTGGATCTTTTGGCCGTTGAGATAAAAATCTGGACCTTCGACTGAGAACTCCCGGTAGCCAAAGCGGACCCGTTCTGCATCATGACCGGTTTTACCCAAGCTTACTTCAAGGATGTATAAATTAGGTTGGTAAGGCGTCCACAGGGCCAGTTGTGGGTCATTAAAACGAATGTTTACTGTTTCGGTTTGGTTTGCTGGTATTAGAAGGTCTTGACCCTCAGAGATTAACACAGCATTTCCTTGCAGCGGCCACTGGTTGGCATCATCCCTAGGTGCCCCGTGCCAGGGGAAAACTCGTGCGGTGACCATCACCTGTGTGTCCTCCACCAAGCTGTTGGTTACAGAGATGTCAATATTCAGTTTGGACTCTGAGACCAGGGCTTGGATGAACAGATCAGATACATAAACAGGTTCAGTGACTCTCAGAATAACGCTATCCCAGATTCCATAAAACCAATAAATACCATTAGTTGTACCTAGAATTCGATTCTCAACAAGGGAATAATCACCATAAGATAATCCCTCTGAAAGTTGAACCGGGCTTGAAAACAACCCGGTCCAATCATGGGTACCAACAAGGATTTCGTTATCAGTGCCAAAAACAACCGCATCCGTGATATCTACATCAAAAGGCTCATGCCCGTTAAAACATCCACCGACTTCTATACCATTGATATAGATTGTGCTGTTGAATTTGACTCCTCCAAATCGGATCGAAAGACGTTTTCCTTCCCAGGTACTGTCAACCCAAAACCCTCTTCGGTACCATACACGTTCATAGTTTGATCCTTCCAACAGCGATGGCACCTCAATCTGTTCCCAACCACTTGTTGGGAGTGGATCATCCAGTGATTCGACCTTTATAAATTCCCAGGTGCCATCCAAATACGCCTCGTACCGACTGCCCCAGCCCTCATTGAGAATGGGGGTTGGTTCGATCGTGGTTGTGGGTGTCTGGCTGGGTGCAGTTGTTGGCTCAATTATTGGTGTTGATGTTTTGTCAGGGATATTTGCTTGGGTGCTTGGCAATGTCGACGTAGAGATCGTAGAAGGGGGCACTTCTTCGATAACTGAACATGCTGTCAGGAACATTATGCAAAGAAGGGAATAAGATACAATCCCAGTCAACCTTTTCAGGAGTTTAACCACGAGAATGCTGGATGAACGTATCATATCACCACCTTTGATTAATTTAGAAAAATCTGCTCTAATACTATCATTGTTTATGGATTTTTTAGTGAGAACTTCATCTACATCATAACAATTAATCGGTACACCGGATGAGACAAAATAACATTCGAATCTTGAGTAGTGATTGGTCCCACTCTGCTTCGCTTTGGGGAGGCTGCGCACTGAAAGGTCCTTAAAAGGAGGCTGTGCACTGAATAGTTTATGAATTAACCTCAAGCATTTTTAACTATTAATAAATACAGCAAATGTTAAAACAGTAATCCTCGTTCAACTATTCACCATTTACCATTCACAATTCACTATTCTCCAAATCCCAATTGCCCTTATAATAAATAGGATCATTTCCTTGATAATGCGCGATTATTGAGAGCCGGAAAAAGGATAACTTAATGGAAATACAGGCT
>SLSQ01000136.1 GCA_007130355.1 Trueperaceae bacterium | reverse complement strand
AGGGCCTCGAGGCGGCGGAGCGGATCGGCTACGCCGTCGGCGCGCGCACCTGCGCCACCGCCCTCGGCGACGCCGCCCGGACGCTCGGCGACGTCGCCGCAGCGCGCACCGCGTTCGAGACGGCGCTCGCCTGGGCCCGGATCGACGAGGCGCCCGCCCCGCTCGACGACCTGCTCGAACGGCTCGCGTCCCTGCCGGCCGCCGACGGTGGCGAACCTCCGACGGTGGTGGACGCCGGCCGGCCCACCGGACGGGAGACGGAGTGACCGGGCCCGACCGCGCCGGATCGGACGGCGCCGAGGCGGCCGGGGCGCTGCTGCTCGCCGGAGGCCGCTTCCCGACCGTCGAACGGCCGGGCGTGGACGCCGTCCGGATCGAGGACGAGCGTATCGTCGCCCTCGGCGACGCGGTCGCGTTGCGGGCCGAGCTGCCGCCCGGAGCGACGGTGGTCGATCTGGCCGACGCCACCGTCCTGCCCGGCCTCGGCGACGCGCACGTGCACATGACCGCCACCGGCTTCCTCGAGCACGCGGTCGACGGCGGGGAGGTGGCGGACCTGGCCACGCTGCTCGCGACCGTCGCCGCGCAGGCGCGCGCCCGTCCGCCGAGCGCGCTGGTGCTCGGCCTCAGGACCGAACCGGACCGGTTCCCCGAGGGCCGCGCGCCGACGCGCGAGGAGCTGAACGCGGCCGGGGGCGGCCGGCCGGTCTACCTGCGGCACGTCACCGGCCACGCCTCGTACGCGAACGACGCCGCCCTCGCCCTCCTCGACCTGCACCCGGGGTCGGAGGGGGTGACCCTCGACCCGGCGACCGGCGCGCCGACCGGCCTGCTGATCGGTCCCTCGACCCAGGAGGCGACGCACCGGGCGTACGCGGCGTTCAGCCGCCAGATCGGCTACGAGTCGGCGTTGCGCGCGGCGGCGGAGCGGGCGGCCCGCCACGGCTGCACCACGGTGCACGCCCTCGACGACCTCGACGCGGTCCGGACCCTGCTCGCGATCGAGGACGACCTGCCGGTCCGCACCGTCGCCTACCCGCAGACGTTCGACCTGGACGCGGTCCGCGCGCTCGGCCTGAGGAGGATCGGCGGCTGCCACGCCTGCGCCCTCGACGGCGACGTCGACGTGCGGACGGCGGCGATGCTGGCGCCGTACGCCGACGACCCGACCGACTACGGCTCGCTGTACCACCACGACGATTCGCTCCGCGGCTTCGTGCTGGCGGCCCACCGGGCGGGGATGCAGACGGCGTTCCACGCCGTCGGCGACCGGGCGGTCGAGCAGGCGTTGACCGCGATCGAGGCGGCCCAGGCCGCCGAAGCGCGCCCGAACGCGCGGCACCGCATCGAGCACGCGCAGTGGATCGGCGCGGAACAGCGTGCCCGCGCCCGGGCGGCCGGGGTGGTGCTGTCGGTCCAACCGGCGTTCAACCGCACCTGGCCGCACGAAGGCTACGTCCCCGTGGTCGGTCCGGAACGGGCGGCGCAGGTCGACCCGCTCGCCTCGCTGCTCCGCGCCGGCCTTCCGCTCGCGGGCGGCAGCGACTCGACCGTCACCGAGCTGCGGCCGCTGGTGGGCCTGCACGCCGCGGTGACGCACTCCCGGCCGGAGGAGCGGCTCTCGGTCTCCGAGGCGCTGCGCGCCTTCACCCACGGCGTGGCCTACGCCGCCCACCACGACGGGCGTCGCGGGCGGATCGCGGAGGGTCTCGACGCCGACCTGACGGTGGTCGACCGCGACCCGTTCCGGGTCCCGCCGAACGAACTCGCCGACCTTCGGCCGCTGCTGACGGTGGTGCGGGGCGGGATCGTGTACCGGGCCTGAGCACGCGAACGGTCCGCGCGGTCCGGGAGCCGCGCTACAGTGACCGGCGCGCCGCACGACCCGCCCTCCGGCGGCGCCGAGGAGGACCGATGCATCTCGCCCGCTTCCCGCGCCGTCGCTACCAGGACGGACCGACCCCGCTCGAACCGATGCCGCGCCTCTCCGCCGAACTCGGCGAGGTGGAGCTGTGGATCAAGCGCGACGACCTCACCGGCCTGGGCGGCGGCGGGAACAAGACCCGCAAGCTCGAGTTCCTGGTCGCCGACGCGCTCGCGCACGGTGCGGACACGCTGATCACCGTCGGCGCGCCGCAGTCGAACCACTGCCGCCTCACCGCGGCCGCCGCCGCCAAGGAGGGCCTCGCCTGCCGTCTCGTGATCGAGGAGCGCGTCGCCGGCAGCTACGACGACGACGCCGTCGGCAACCGGATGCTCTTCGACCTGCTCGGGGCGACGTCGATCTCCGTCGTGCCGGCCGGCACCGACCTGCACGCGGCGATGGAGCACGAGGCCGAGGCGGTCCGCGCCGACGGCGGCACCCCGTACCTCGTTCCGGGCGGCGGATCGAACGCGCTCGGCTCGCTCGGGTACGCCGCCTGCGCCTTCGAGACGCTCCAGCAGGCGTACGAGCGCGGCGTGGCGTTCGACGCCTGGGTGTGCGCCAGCGGCTCCGGCGGCACGCACGCCGGCCTGGTGGCCGGGCTGCACGCGGCGCACGCCGAGCTGCCGGTCACCGGCGTCAGCGTCCGTGCGGAGCGGCCGGCGCAGGAGGCGAAGATCCGCGAGCTGGCCTCGGCCGCCTGCGCGCACGCCGGACTCGCGACCGCGCCGAGCGCCGACGCGGTCGTGGTTCGCGACGACCAGGTCGGTCCCGGCTACAGCCTCCCGACCGAGGCGATGCGCGAGGCGATCGGCCTGTTCGCCCGTCACGAAGGGATCCTGCTCGATCCGGTCTACACCGGCAAGGCGGCCGCCGGGCTGATCGCGCTGGTGCGCGAGGGGGCGTTCGCGTCGGGGGCGCGCGTGCTGTTCCTGCACACCGGCGGCGCCGCCGCGCTGCACGCCTACCCGGAGCAGGT
>SLSQ01000321.1 GCA_007130355.1 Trueperaceae bacterium | reverse complement strand
CGCCGCCGCGACGCCGAGCGCCACGCCGGCGAACGAAAGGCCGGCGAGCGCCGCCGCCGTCCCGCCCGCCTGCGCGGTGCCGACGCCGCCCCACAGCAGGATGCCGCCGATCAGGAGGGACGCGACCGCCAACAGCCGGCGGCCCGATCCGACGGGAAGGCGCGGTCCGATCGCGAAGCGACCGAGCGCGTACCCGGCCACCACCGGCACGAGCATCGCCAGCAGCCCGGCCAGGCCGCTCACGACGAGACGACGAGGTTCACCAGCTTGCCGGGCACCACGATCTCGCGGCGCAACGTGCCCCCCTCGAGGTAGCGCGCGACGTTCGCCTCCTCCTTGGCGGCGGTCAGGACCGTCGCGTCGTCGGCGTCGGCGTCGACGGTGATGCGGCCGCGGACCTTGCCGTTGACCTGCACGACCAGTTCGGCGGTGGCGGTGCGCAGGGCCTCCTCGTCGACCTCCGGCCACGACTGCAGGTGCACCGAGCCGTCGTACCCGCGCCGGTGCCACAGCTCCTCGGCCAGGTGCGGCGTGATCGGGGCCAGCAGCAGGAGCAGCAGGCGCACCGACTCGTCCCACGCCGCGTGCTCCGCCAGCGACCGCGACTTCAGCTTCGCCATCGCGTTCTGCAACGTCATCAGCTCGGCCACGGCGGTGTTGAAGCGGAACCCCTCGAGGTCGTCGGTGACCTCGGCGACGGCGGTGTGCGCCGCGCGCCGCAGGTCCGCCACCGCCTCCTCGGTCGCGTCCGGTCCGCCTTCGCGGGCGGGGTCCTCGATCAACGCCCAGACCCGGTGCAGGAACCGCACGACCCCCTCGATGCCCTTCGGGTTCCAGGGGCCGCCCTGGTCCCACGGCCCGATGAACATCAGATAGGCGCGGACGGCGTCGGCGCCGTAGCGGGCGACCAGGTCGTCCGGATCGACGACGTTGCCGCGCCGTTTCGACATCTTCTCGCCGTCCTCGCCCAGGATCATCCCCTGATTGCGCAGCCGCAGGAACGGCTCGTCGGCCGAGATCAGGCCCAGGTCGCGGATCATCTTGGTGAAGAAGCGCGCGTAGAGCAGGTGCAGGATGGCGTGCTCGATCCCGCCGGTGTAGGTGTGCACCGGGGTCCAGGCGGCCACCCGGTTCCGATCGATCGGGCCGTCGATGGCGTCCGGTGCCAGGTACCGGAACCAGTACCAGGAGGAGTCCATGAACGTGTCCATGGTGTCCGTCTCGCGCCGCGCCGGACCGCCGCAGCTCGGGCAGGTGGCCGCCTGGAACGCCTCGTGGCTCTTGAGCGGCGACTCGCCGGTCGGCATGAACGCCACGTCCTCGGGCAGCACCACCGGCAGGTTCTCCTCGCGCTCCGGCACCGTGCCGCAGGCGTCGCAGTAGAGCATCGGAATCGGCGTGCCCCAGTACCGCTGCCGGCTGATCAGCCAGTCGCGCAAGCGGTAGGTGACCTTCCGCTCGCCGATCCCGCGCTCCTCGAGCCAGCGGATCACCTTCGCGATGCCGCCCTCCTCGCCGAGCTCGGTGCCGGTCGGGGTGCCGTCGAACGGGCCGGAGGCCATCATGGTGCCGCCCCCGGTCCACGCCTCGGTCATGGTCGCCCCGTCGAGGGGCGCGACGCCGTGCGGCTGTACGACCGGGGCGACCTCGAGGCCGAACCTCCGCGCGAAGGCGAAGTCGCGCTCGTCGTGGGCCGGTACCGCCATGACCGCGCCGGAGCCGTACGTCACGAGCACGTAGTCCGCGACCCAGATCGGGATCCGTGCGCCGTCGACCGGTCGGGTCGCGTAGCCGCCGGTGAACACCCCCGTCTTCTCGCGCCCCTCCGCCTGGCGGTCGAGTTCGCTCATGCGCGCCGCCTCGGCGACGTACGCCTCGACCTCGGAGCGGCGGTCGTCGGTCGTGACCGTCGCGACCCGTGGGTGCTCCGGCGCGAGCACCAGGAAGGTCGCGCCCCAGAGGGTGTCGGGCCGCGTCGTGAACGTTCGGATCTCGCCGCCGGCGTCGATCTCGAAGGCGACCTCGGCCCCCTCGCTGCGGCCGATCCAGTTCGTCTGCATCGTCCGGACGCGCTCGGGCCAGTCGAGGCCGGAGAAGTCGAGGAGCTCGTCGGCGTAGTCGGTGATCTTGAAGTGCCACTGAGGCATCAGGCGACGCTCGACGAGCGCCCCGCTCCGCTCGCCGCGGCCATCGATCACCTGCTCGTTGGCGAGCACCGTCCGGTCCACCGGATCCCAGTTGACGTAGCTCTCCTTGCGGTACGCCAGGCCCTTCTCGTACGCCTTGAGGAAGAACCACTGGTTCCAGCGGTAGTACTCCGGCTCGCACGTCGCCAGCGTCCGGGACCAGTCGAACATCGCGCCCATCCGCGCGAACTGCCCGGTCATCGTGCGGATCCGTTCGCGGGTCAGGCGCGCCGGGTGCACGTCCTCGCCCCGACGCGCCGCCTGCACCGCCGCGTTCTCGGCCGGCAGTCCGAAGGCGTCGAACCCCATCGGGAAGAACACGTTCGCGCCCCGCATGCGGCGAAAGCGGGCGGCCGCGTCGGCGGGCGTCTCGGCGTACCAGTGGCCGACGTGCAGGTTCCCCGACGGGTAGGGGAACATCGTCAGGAAGTAGTGCTTCTCGCGCGAGCCGTCCTCGAGGTCGACTCGGTGCTGTCCGGAACGTTCCCACTCCTGCTGCCAGCGCGGCTCGATCGCCTGCGGCACGTAGCCGCGGTCGCGTTCGGCGGAACGATCCGCGTCGGGCGCGGTCGGTACGTCGGGTCGGGTCACGGTGGTACCTCCGTCGGGGTGCGCGCGGTGGGCGCACGAAGTTCGCCTGCGATGCACGCCGGCAGGGGGTCGCGTCCCGCCCCTGGGGGGCGCGAGACACGACCGCGCCCCGACCGGACGGCCGGGGCGCGG
>SLSQ01000034.1 GCA_007130355.1 Trueperaceae bacterium | reverse complement strand
CGGGGCGCCGGTCGCTGGACCCGCCCGGGCGCCGCGATCGTGCTCGGCACGGCGCCGGTCGCGGCCCTCGCGTGGTGGGTCGGCGCCCGCCGCGAGGGGTGGGCCGCGGCCGGATGGCCGGGGGGCGTGGCGGAGGAGGGGCTGATCGGTCAGGCGCTCGGACTCGTGCGCGTCGCAGCGGCGGCGCTTCCGGCCGACGCCGTCGAGGCTTCGGTCCGGATCACCACCGTCGTGGGCGGCATGGGCCTGGTCCTGATCATGGTCGGGGCGCTGTGGGCGGCGGCGGTGTCGGTGCGTCCGCGCCGTCGCGGTCCGTTCTGAGCGTCCCCGGCGCCTCGCGCACGTCCGGCTGAAGCTCCGCCTCCGCCACCATCGCGTCGAGCTCCTCGAGCGGCAACGGATGCCGGTCGCGACCGGCGACCGCCACGAACGCCGCTTCGAGCAGGTTCGTCGGCAGGCTGCGTCCGTCGATGCGCGGCGTGGTCGTCGCCACGAGCCGCACGCCGCGGGCGAACAGGTCGGCGAGGTTTTCGGCGGTCGTGGTGTTCGTCAGCACGATCTTGCCCGTCAGATCGGGCGGCGCATGGCGCTGGAGCAGGTGGAAGTCGCCGGCGACGATCTCGGCCGCGGCGATCAGCTGCGCGCGACGGTCGGGCCGCCCGGGCGCGTCCTGCTTCGCGCCGGTCGGGTAGAGCCACTGCAGCGGGAGCGCGGTCGCGATCGGAGCCAGCACCCGCGCCCAGCGCGCCATCGTGCGCAGGTCGCGCGGAACGTACGGAAGTCCGAACAAGAACGCGAAGTCGCCGAGCCGCAGCTCGGTCCCGCGCTCCGCCAGCGCGCACGCCACGCCCCACCGGTCGAAGGCGCTCGTGACCAGCGCGTGCTTGCCCGCCCAGCCGATGCGCGGGTCGAGCGTCGCGACCGCACGCGGTTCGAGCGTCGCCTTGAGCCCGGCGCCGCACACCACCGGCGTGGCTCCGGCGTGCCGCGCCAGGCGGGCGCTGCGTCGGAACCGGTAGCGCCGGCCGGCGACGTACAGGTGCAGGTCGGTGCCGCCCATCCCGAACGCGTCCACCGCCTCCCGCTCCTCGGCGTAGAGGCGGGCGGCCGCGCGCAGGTCGCCGTCGGTGCCGCGCCGCTCCATCGTCACCTCGCGGCCGAGCAGCACGGTGCGCACGGTCGCGTCCCGGCGCGAGGATCCGGTCGAGACGCTCAGCACGCGCAACGGGCGACGGGGGTCGGGCGGACGGCGGGCCATCGGCCGCATCGTACGCCCGCGCCGGGCGACGCGGGGAGGGCGCGGACCGGTGCTACCCTCGCCGCCATGGACATCGGCGCACGCCCCCGCATCACCGTCGTCGGCGCCGGCATGGCCGGCTCGGACGCGGCCCTGGCCGCCGCCCGCCTCGGCGTCGCCGTCGACCTCTACGAGATGCGCCCCACGCGCACCACGCCCGCCCACGTCAGCGACCGGTTCGCCGAGATGGTGTGCAGCAACAGCCTCGGCGGCGAGAGCGAGACGAACGCGAAGGGCCTGCTGCAGGCGGAGATGCGCGCCGCCGGAGGCGCGATCGTCGAGGCGGCCGACGGGGCGCGCGTGCCCGCCGGCGGGGCGCTGGCCGTCGATCGGGAACGGATGGCGACCGCCGTCACGGAACGCGTGCACGCCGATCCGAACGTGACGGTCCACCGCGAGGAGCTGACCCGCATTCCGGACGGCGTCGTGGTGCTCGCCACCGGGCCGCTCACCAGCGACGCGTTCGCGGACGCGATCCGCGAACGGGTCGGCGACGATTTCCTCGGGTTCTACGACGCCGCCGCGCCGATCGTCGAGGCCGACTCGATCGACCGCTCCGTCGCGTTCCGTGCCGGACGCTACGGCCAGGCGGCCGACTACCTGAACCTACCGCTCTCGAAGGCGGACTACGACCGGTTCTACGAGCTGGTGGCGAACGCCCGCAAGCACGTTCCGCACGACTGGGAGAAGCTCGAGTTCTTCGAGGGTTGCATGCCGATCGAGGAGCTGGCCCGGCGGGGCTACGACACGCCCCGCTTCGGTCCGATGAAGCCGGTCGGACTCCACCACCCCGAGACCGGCGAGCGCTTCTTCGCCGTAGTGCAGCTCCGGCAGGAGGACGCCGCCGCCCGCATGTGGTCGCTGGTCGGGTTCCAGACCGGCCTCAAGTGGGGCGATCAGAAGGAGGTGGTCCGGGCGTTGCCCGGGCTGCACGACGCCGAGATCGTCCGCTACGGCGTGATGCACCGCAACACCTACCTGAACGCGCCGCGGCTGCTCGAACCGACGCTGGCGCTGCGGGCCCACCCCGACCTGTTCGTGGCCGGGGTGCTGGCCGGCACCGAGGGGTACCTCGAGTCGTCCGCGACCGGCTGGCTCGCCGGGCGGAACGCGGCGTTGCGGGCGCTCGGCCGCCCGACGGTCGTGCCGCCCGAAGCGACGATGCTGGGCGGCCTGGTGCGGTTCCTTTCCGGCGCGAACCCGGACGGGTTCCAACCGATGAACGCGAACTGGGGCCTGGTGCCGAACGCGCCGAAGAAGGACCCCGAGTCCGGCCGTCGCATGGGCAAGCGCGACCGGCGCGCCTGGATGTACCGCCAGGGGTACGCCGCCTGGGGCGCCTGGCTCGCGGAGGGCGACTGGCCCGCACGGGAGGGGCGACCGGAAGCGATCGTGCGGGCCGAAACGGCGGACGCCGCCGACTTCGCGGCCGCGACCGACTGATCCGCGCGCAGCCCGCCTTCCGGAAGCGGTCGGCGGGTCGGGGGTAGCATGGTCGCCATGGACGTCATCGATCTGCGCAGCGACACCGTCACCGTTCCGGACGCCGCCATGCGGCGCGCCATGGCCGAGGCGGAGGTCGGCGACGACGTGTACGGCGAGGATCCGACCGT
>SLSQ01000047.1 GCA_007130355.1 Trueperaceae bacterium | reverse complement strand
TGGCCTGGCCCACGCTGGCGCTGGCGGTGCTGTTCCTGGTGCCGCTCGGCACGATCCTCGCGCTCGGCTTCTTCCGTCGCGTCCAGGCCGGCTTCTTCGAGGTCGACTTCGTCACCGCCAACTACGCGCGCGCCCTCGACGGGTTCCACCTGGAACGACTCCTGGTCACCGTCCTGCTGGCCGCCGCCGCGACCGTGATCTGCCTGGCCGTGGCCGTGCCGTTCACCTACCTGCTGACCCGCCGGCCGCGCCGCACGCAGGTGCCGTACCTGGTGCTGGTGCTCGCCTCGCTATCGCTCTCCGAGGTGATCGTCGCGTTCGCCTGGTCGCTGCTGCTGTCGCGCACCAGCGGCGTCTCGAACCTGGCGGTGGCGCTCGGGCTGATGGACGCCCCCGCCTCGTGGAGCCCCGGCCTGGCGGCGGTGGTCCTCGCCCTCGTGTTCGTGGCGCTGCCGCTCACGATCCTCTCGCTCTACCCGACCTTCTCGCGCCTCGACGACGAACTTCCCGAAGCGGCCGGCACCATGGGCGCGAACGCGCTCACCGGCTTCGTGACGGTGGTGCTGCCGATCGTGCGGCGCGCCGTCGCCGCCACGGCCGCGCTGGTGTTCATCTTCGTGCTGGGCGCCTACGTGATCCCGCAGACCCTCGGCCGCCCCGCGCACTGGACGATCCCCGTTCACATCACCGACCAAGCGATCATGAAGAACCACCTGCCGCTGGCCGCCTCGCTCGCGATCGTGCTGCTGGTGGTCAGCTCGGTGCTGGCGCTCCTGATCGTGGCGGTCGGGTCGGGGCGTCTTCGCATCCCGCCGTACAGGGGAGGGACGTGAGCCCCTTGCGCTCGGACGCGTGCGAATGGCGGCGACGTCCACGTATGCTCAGGAGAGTCGTTCGTGCCGATCAAGCGCCTTCATGGTGGGAGGGATCCGCGTGCACGCCATGATTCAACGTCTGGAGCTCGAGAATTTCTCGGTATTCGCTGAGCTGAGTTGGAAACTGAGCAGCGGTGCCAACGTCGTGATCGGCGACAACGGGACGGGCAAGTCGCACCTGCTCAAGATTCTGTACGCCGTGCAATCGACGTTGTACCGCGCCTCGCTCGAGTCGGGTGCACCGTGGACACGCGATCAGTGGCAACGCGAGTTCGCCCGTAGGATCGTCGCCCTTTTCCGCCCCGATAGCCTCGGACGCCTGGTGGCACGGAACGGGAACGGGACCCGCGCCAGGGTCGTCGTCGGTCTCGCGAACGGGTCGAACGTCGCCTTCGCGTTCGCCAACAACAGCAGTGTCCGCGTCGAGATCGACGGCCCGGTTCCATCACCGATCGTCGATCCACCGATCTTCCTTCCTTCGCATGAGATGCTCGCCAACGTCCTGGGCTTCGCTGCGGCGTTCGATAGGCGCGAGCTTCAGTTCGACGAGACGTACAGGGACCTTGCGCGTTTGCTGGAGAACGCCCCGCTCCGAGGGCGTCCCCCCGAGGCGATGCGGCCGATTCGGGACACGCTACGTGAACTCCTGAAAGGCAATGTCGAGCGGCGTGCGGACGGTTCCTTCGAGCTCGTCCCGGATGCGCGTGGGGAAGGGGCGATGGAGGCACCGCTTCTCGCAGAAGGGCATCGCAAGATCGCCACGCTCGCCTACCTGGTTCGTAACGGGCAGCTCGGAACCGCTCCGACGCTGTACTGGGACGAGCCAGAAGCGAACTTGAATCCACGCACCTTGGCGAAGGTCGCACGGCTCGTTGCGTGGATCGCGGCGGCGGGCGTTCAGGTGGTGATGGCGACCCATAGTCTCTTCCTGCTGCGGGAGTTCATGCTTCTTCAAGAGACGGGTGGGCTCCGTGCCGTGCAGTACTCGGCGTTGGGTCGAAGCGACCGTGGACGCGTGTCGATGCAGACGCATTCGGATGCCAACCAGGTGGGACCGATCGACGCGCTCGACGCCGATCTAGAGCAGGCGGATCGATTCGTTCTGCGCCCCGTATCGTGACCGTGCTGCGTGCGGGCCGGTTCGAGTACACGTTCGAAACCGATTGGGACGTGCTCGCCTACGACGATGCGCGCTATTACAAGAAGAACGTGCGCATGATCGCCGGTGGGACGAAAGGGGTCGATTTCGTCGCCTACGATCCGAGTCGCCGTACAGCATGGCTCATCGAAGTGACGGACTACGCTCGGCACGGCGTCACGAAACGCAGCGACCTGATTCGGGAATCGGCGGCGAAGTTTCGTGACACGCTCGCCGGCCTGGTCGGGATGCGTTTGGGAGCCGGAACCCAGTACCGAGAGGTAGCGGCCCGCGTGTCGTGCGAGGCGGAGCGCGTCGCCTTCGTCCTCCACGTCGAGTTTCCAACCTCCGGGCCGACACTCGAGCGCGGTGCCGGTGATCACCGGTCGTTGGAAGCGAAGTTCCGACGCGCTGGTGAATCCGGGATGCTGCGGGACATTCGCGTCGTCGAGGCACGCACCACCATGCCCTGGTTCGTGGCGACGGGATAAGGGAGTGCGCGTGTGAACGTCGAAGCATGGGCAGTGCGAACCAGCGAGGACGTCACGTGAACCGTTGGCTCCGGCGCGGCCTCTTCCTCGCGGTGGTTCTCTACCTGATCGCGCCGTTGATCGTGGTGGCGGGCGTCAGCCTGAACGCGCGGCAGGTGCTGTTCTTCCCGCCCGACGGCCTGTCGCTGCGCTGGTACGGCGAGGCGTTCACCGACCCCGGCTGGTACCGACCGGCGCTGAACAGCCTGATCGTGGCGACGTTCGCGGCGCTGGTGGCGGTGTCGATCGCGCTGCCGCTGTCGTACGCGGTGTGGCGCTACCGGGTGCGGTACGCGCCGCTGGTGATCGCGATGGGCCTCGCCCCGTTCGCGCTGCCGCCCGTGATCACCGCGCTGGGCGCGCTGTCGC
>SLSQ01000319.1 GCA_007130355.1 Trueperaceae bacterium | reverse complement strand
CGGTAGCGCTCGAGGACGTCGTCCCCGTTCGCCTCCTGCGCCCAGGCGAGGGTCGCGAGCAGGACGGCGGCCAGGCCGACGGCCAACGTTCGGACGGTGATCATGGTTCCTCCTCCAGGGCGCGCAGCGTGGTGCGGATCGCTCCGACGTTCAGGGACGCGTCGCCCGCGACGACCAGCAGATCGTCTCCGCGGACGCCGAGCACGACCTGACCGCGGTCGTGCCGGACGTGCACCGAGCGGACCGGACCGTAGCGGTTCAGAACCCGGAGCGCGGGCGCCGTGGCGGCCGCGACCCGGTCCGGCGCCGGACCGGCGCCTCGTCCCCGCGCCGTGCCACGCTCGGGAATCCAGACCCACTGTCGCACGGCGTCGCGTTCGGCGAGCCGATCGATCGCCCGCACGGGGAACGGGCGCGGGGCGTGGGCGACGGCGGACGCCGGGGCGTCGACCGGTGCGAGGGACGCTTCGGGGGGCGGTGCAGGGGACGCGACCGACCCCGCGGGGGGCGGGGCCGGCGTCGCGACGGGCGGGTCCGGTTCGGGTGCGCTCGGTGCCGATCCGGTCGCGACGGGTGCGTCCGGTTCCGGTGCGGACGCCACGGATTCCGCGGCGGACGCGTCTTCCAGGGCGGCTCGCGGTGCGGCTTCGGCGGGTCGGGCGTCCGCGGCGGCGGAATCGTGCAGCGTGCGGTCGAGCGCCGCCAAGCGCTTGCGGACGCCGGCGCGCGGCAGGGTGCGTTCGAGCTCCCGCCGCACCACGCCCCGCAGCATCCGGCTCATGCGGGGCAGGTCGACGCGCTCGGCGTCGGTGCCGGCCGCTGCGAGACCGCGCGCCAGGACGGCATCGGCCGCTCGGTCCGAGACCAAGTCGGCGAGACCTGCGCGGACCGTGTCGTAGATCGGGTTCCCCACCTTCGCTCCTGACGCCGCCGGCGCGGCCTCGGCCGTTTCGTGCGCGCCTTCCGGCGCGGACCGCCGCATGATAGGCCGTGCCGCCCGCCGCACCTTGTGAAAAAGGCGGCCTGGACCGGAACGGTCAGGCACGTGCGGCGCCGCCTCCGGTCCGAGCGAGGCCGTGCGCGACCGAGAACGCTTCGCCGTACCGCATCCGCGTCGGGCCGACCAGGGTGAGGCGGCCGCGTGCTTCCGACCAGCGCCAGGGGGCGGCGATCATCGCCACGTCCTCCTCGAAGGCGAGCTCCGGCGTCGCGTCGGTCGGCGCGTCGGCGACCGGAAGCGGCAGGCCGCGCTCGAGGGTGCGGGCGGCGCGGCGCAGGAAGCCGGGATCGCGGGACTCCGGCTCGTCGAACAGCAGGTCGAGGCCGTGGGCGATCCGTTCGACCGGGTGCAGCGCCGGCCAGGCGTCGGCCAGGGCGCGCAGCGTACGCGCCAGCGGTTCCGGCGCGTGGGCGGACCGTTCGCGCAGCGCGTGCGGCATGCCGGCGAGCGGGAGCGCCAGGGCGCGCAGGGTGCGCTCCGCTTCGTCGAGGACCGGCGCTTCGGGGGGCGGGTCGACGGTGACGGTCAGGTCCCGGGTGAGTCCGTTCTCGAGCACCGCGACCGCGAGGAGCCGGTCGCCGCCGAGCGGCGTCAGGTGCACCTCGAGGGCCCGCATTCGGTCGTGGACGTACAGTTCGAGGACGACGGCGTAGCCGGAGAGTTCCGACGCCAGCGCCGTCAGGGCGCGTAGGCGTTCGCTGCCGTGCAGGCCTCCGAGCGACGCGACGGCGCGGCGCTGCGAGCGGGCCGCGAGCGGGCGCGGCGGCAACTGCCGCAGCGCGTACCGTCGGAACCCGAGGGCCGTGGGCAGCCGACCGGCGGAGGGGTGCGGCTGCGTGAGCAGCCCGCGGTCCTCGAGCGCGGCGAACTCGTTGCGTACGGTGGCGCTGGAGACGCCGAGCGCCCGAGCCACGGTCCGCGACGCGACCGGACGGGCGGTTCGGATGTAGGCGTCCGCCACCAGATCGTTGATCTGATCCGCCCGCGATGTCGCCATGCCCGACCCTACCACCCGTCGGGCGCTCAGCAAGGATGCCCGAAGCGCGTCCTGGGCGCGGTCCGTCGGCGCCCTACCGCGGGGGCTCGGCGGCGAGGGTCAGGAACCGTCCGCCGGTCGTTCGGCACGCTGAACGATCCGATCCGCCTCCGCGTCGGCGATCGGCATCACGCTGAGGCGGTTGCCGCGCCGCACGAGCAGCATCTCCGACAGCGCCGGATCGGCCTTGATCTCGGCCAGGGTCACCGTCCTGGGCAGCTCGCGGACGGGGACCAGGTCGACCACGAACCAGCGGGGCTCCGCCTCGGTCGCCTTGGGATCGAAGTACTTCGAGTCCGGGTCGAACTGGGCCGGATCGGGGTACGGCTCGGAGGCGACCTCGGCGACGCCGACGACGCCGGGCGGTTGGACGTTCGAGTGGTAGAAGAGCACGCGGTCGCCCGGACGCGCCTCGTCGCGCAGGAAGTTGCGCGCCTGGTAGTTGCGCACGCCGTCCCACGCCGTCCGACCGTCCCGTTCGAGGTCGCCGTAGGCGTAGTCGTTCGGTTCCGATTTCATCAGCCAGCTTCGTGCCATGCGCGCCAGGCTACCGGTCCGCCGGAGGCCGCACCGTGTCCGGGGCGGCCGCGGCGACCGGACCGTCGCCCACGCACGGCTTCACTCCCACTCGATCGTGCCGGGCGGCTTGCTGGTCACGTCGTAGACCACTCGGTTCACCTCCGGCACCTGGTTCACGATCCGGTTCGACACGGTCGCCAGCAGCTCGTGCGGGATGCGGGCCCAGTCGGCCGTCATGCCGTCGACGCTGGTCACCGCCCGCAGCGCGACGGTGTGGGCGTAGGTGCGGCCGTCGCCCATCACGCCGACCGAGCGGAGCGGCGTCAGGATCGCGAGCGCCTGCCAGATCGCGTCGTACTGGCCGAACTCGCGCAGCGAGCGGACGAACACGTCGTCGACGCGGCGCAGCACCTCGAGCCGCTCCTCGGTCACCTCGCCCAGGATCCGGATCGCGAGGCCGGGGCCGGGGAACGGATGCCGGTCGCGCAACTCCTTCGGCAGCCCGAGGGCCGCCGCGACCTCGCGCACCTCGTCCTTGAACAGGGTGCGGAACGGCTCGATCAGGTCGAACCGGAGGTCCTCCGGCAGCCCGCCGACGTTGTGGTGGCTCTTGATGTTCGCGGCGCCCTGGCCGCCGGCCGACTCGATCACGTCGGGGTAGAGGGTGCCCTGCGCCAGGAAGCGGATCGGTCCGTGTTCGCGCTGCAGGCGTACCGCCTCCTCCTGGAACACGTCGATGAAGGTGCGCCCGACCGCCTTGCGCTTCTCCTCCGGATCGGTCACCCCGGCCAGCGCCGCCAGGAACCGGTCGCGCGCGTCGACCACCGTCAGGCGCACGCCCAGGCCGCGCAGGGCGCGCGCGACCTCGGTCCCTTCGTTCATGCGCAGCAGGCCGGTGTCGACGAACACCGCTTCGAGCCGGTCGCCGAGCGCGCGGTGCAGCAGCAGCCCCAAGGTGCTGCTGTCGACCCCGCCGGAGATGCCGAGCAGCACGCGCTCGCCCGCCGTCCGTCCGCGGACGTCCTCGATCGCCCGGTCGATGATCGCGTCCGGCGTCCAGTCGCGCCGCACGCCGGTCCGTTCGACGAACCGCTCGAGCAGCGCGCCGCCCTTCGGCGTGTGCCGGACCTCGGGGTGGAACTGCAGCGCGTACCGACCGCGCTCCCGGTCCTCCATCGCGGCGACCGGCGTGTCCTCGGTCGCGGCGGTCACCTCGAACCCGTCCGGCGGCCGCACCACCGAATCGCCGTGGCTCATCCAGGCGGTGAAGGTGCCCTCGACGCCGTCGAACAGGTCGCCCCGGTACCAGGCGAGGTCGGCCTTGCCGTACTCGCGTACCGCGCTCGGCGCCACCTCGCCGCCGAGCGCGCGCGCCAGGGCCTGCATCCCGTAGCAGATCGCCAGGATCGGCAGCTCGGAGTCGAGCAGGCCTTCCGGCAGGCCGGGAGCGTCGTCACGGGTGACGCTCGACGGACCGCCGGACAACACCACGCCGGCGGGTCGGTGCGCGCGCACCGCCTCCATGCCGTCCTCGGGACGCACGATCGCCGAGAACACGTCGAGCTCGCGCAGGCGGCGCGTAATGAGGCGCGTGTACTGCGAACCGTAATCGATCACCACGATGCTGTCGGACATGGTCGCTCCGTCGGGTCGGCCCGCACGGCGGGCGCGGTGCGGCCGGGTCGGACGGCCGCACGGAAAGGGGCGGGTCAGGGGGTCGGCGGCTCCTGCGGCGGGTCGTCGGTCGGTTCGGGCGGAAGGCGCAGGACCGCTTCGCGGCGGAGGGGCACGTCGATCGCTTCCGGCTCGCCGACGCGGTCGCCGAACACGCCCTGGAGCACCCAGCGTCCTTCGCGGTCGAGCAGGACCCGGCGGGGCGCCCGCCCGAGGCGCGTGCCGGAGGGGAGGGAGCTCCCGTCCGGCGCTTCGACCACGACGATTTCGAGCGGAGGGGCGTCGGGCGCGGCGAGGCGCACGTCGAGCACGTACGACGCGGCGTCCGACGCGACCGGAGAGGGCGGGAGCGACCGGCGCTGGACCCACAGCGACGCCGCCGAGACGATGATCAGCAGGAGGAGCAGGAACCAGGTGCGTCGGGTGAAGCGCCAGGCGGGCGGTCGCGGTCGCTGCCGCTCCTGGGGCGGCAGGTACCGGCCGGGTTTCGTCTCGGCTCGGTCCTCGCCGCTGCGGTAGACGCCGCCGGGCGGCAATCGCTTCACGACCGGCCCGTTCGCGGCGGCGGGACCCTCGCGCGCGTCGCTGCCGGGGCCGTCGGCGGGCGCGAGGCCGTCGGCGGCCACCGCTACCCGCAACGTCTCGGACAGGGCGCCGCCGTCGGGCACCGAGGCGTCCGCCCCGAGCGCCAGTTCGGTGAGGCGTTCGCTGGTGGCGGGTCCGAGGGCCGCGCCCCGGTTCGCGGCCACCGTCGCGAACGCCCGCACGTCGTCGCGGGCGGTCGGCTCGACCTCCGGGTCGGGCCGCCAGGGGGCGCCGAACCCGTCGAGGAGCAGGCGGCCGTCCGAGGTGCGCAGAACCCGGTGGGGACCGAGGTCGCCGTGGACCGCGCCGGCGGCGTGCGCCACGGCGAGCCCGTCGGCGAGCTGCAGCAGCTCGTCCGGCGTGAGCTCGTGGCGGTCGTCGTCGAGGGAGCGGGCGTCGCTCGGCACCCAGGTGGCGAGCCGCGTGCCGCTCCCCTGGCGGACGACCGCCACCACGCCCGGCAGCACGGCGTGCTCGAGCCGCTCCGGCGCGCCGCGGGGAGGACCGTCGAAGCGGCGGATCCGTACCGGGACGCCGGTCGGTCCGAACCGTCCGGTCCCTTCGATCACGCCCGCGTGCGGGGCGGTCCAGCCGTGCACCAGAAGACGGGGGGAGCGCGGCGAGCCCGGCGAGGCGTCCGTGCCGTCCTCGCTCGCGTCGGGTCGCTTCACGGGGGCGAGCATACCCGCGCCTCCGCGGGGCGACAAGGCGACCGGAACCGGGAGTTCGGGCGGTGTCGGCCGGGACGGAAGCGCCCGTGCGCCCCCTTGCTACCCTGCCGTCATGAGCCTCGACGAAGCTGGCGCCCGGCACGCCCTGGGCCGCATCCACGACCCCGCCACCGGGACCGATCCGATCTCGGACGGCACCGTGCGCGCCCTGAGCGTCGACGGGGACCGCGTCTCGCTGCGCCTCGGCGCCGTGGTGCCGGACGGACCCGGCCGGCGCGACCTCGAGCAGGCGGTGACCGAAGCCGTTCGGGACGCGGGCGCCGCCGAGGTCGAGATCACGGTCGAGGCGGCGTTCGACGGCGCCGCCGGCACGGAGGCGGCGCCCGGAATCCGGCACGTGGTCGCGGTCGGATCGGGCAAGGGCGGCGTCGGCAAGTCGACCGTCGCCGCCAACGTGGCCGCCGGTCTGGCGCAGGACGGCGCGCGCGTGGGCCTGCTCGACGCCGACATCTACGGGCCGTCCCAGGCCAAGATGTTCGCCGTCGAGGGGAAGCGCCTGATGGCGGACGAGGAGAAGCGGATCCTCCCGCTGCGGGCGCACGGCGTGCGCCTGATCTCGATCGCGAACCTGGTCGAGGACGGCCAGGCGCTCACCTGGCGCGGCCCGATCCTGCACGGCACCCTCAAGCAGATGCTCGAACAGACGGTCTGGGGCGAGCTCGACGTGCTGGTCGTCGACCTTCCCCCCGGCACCGGCGACGTCCAGCTGTCGCTGTCGCAGCTGACCCACGTCAGCGGCGCGGTGCTCGTCACCACCCCGCAGGAGATGTCCCTCGCCGACGTGCGCCGCGCCCACACGATGATGCGCAAGACGCACGTGCCGGTGCTCGGCGCGATCGAGAACATGAGCTGGTACGAGCTTCCGGACGGTACCCGTGACCCGATCTTCGGCGAGGGGGCCGCCCGCGCCTGGTGCGAGCAGGAGAAGCTGCCGCTGCTCGGTCAGGTGCCGATCGCGCGGATCGTGCGCGAGAGCGGCGACGACGGCACCCCGCTGGTCCTGTCCCACCCCGAGTCGCCGCAGGCGCGGGCGCTGCGCGGCGCCGCCCGCGCGCTCGCCTTCCGCCTGGCGGAGCAGGCGCGCGCCACCTTGCCGGTCGTCTAGTCCGCCTGCTACCATCGGCGCCTGCGCGGGAGGAGTAGGCGCCCGCCGGCCCGACAGAGAGCCCTGGGCGGAACGTGCGTTCCGGCTGCGAACCGGGGTCGGGACCGAAGCGCCGAACGTCGCCCGCCCGGTCGCGCTCCGGCGCGACCGACCGAGGAGGAACGGCGGCCGTCGAGCGGCCGCCCAGTAGAGCCTCCGGGTTCCGCCCCGACAGCGCGGATCTGGAGCGTCCCGCGCCCGGCGCGGGGAAGCGGCGGTGGTACCGCGGGGCCGAACGCCTCGTCCGCCCGGTCGACCGAAGGTCGGCCCCGCCGCGCATCGCTGCGGTGGGGTCCGCGAGGAGGATCCGATGCCGCACGCGCCCGACGCCCCGTCCGAACCGACCGCCGCCCCCCGGCGCGACCTGCCGCCCGCCTACGATCCCGCCGCCGCCGAGCCGAGCTGGGTCCGCCGCTGGGCCGAAACTCCGTTCCGCGCCGATCCGGACAGCGGACGGCCGCCGTTCACGATCGTCATCCCCCCGCCGAACGTCACCGGCAACCTGCACCTCGGGCACGCCTTCGACAACACCCTGATCGACACGCTGATCCGCTTCAAGCGGATGCAGGGCTTCGAGGCGCTGTTCCAGCCGGGCACCGATCATGCCGGCATCAGCACGCAGGTGGTCGTCGAACGCGAGCTGCGCCACGAGGGGACCGACCGGCACGCGCTCGGTCGCGAGGCGTTCCTGGAGCGCGCCTGGGCGTGGAAGGAGCGGTTCGGCGGCATCATCGAGGGCCAGCTCAAGCGGCTCGGCGTGAGCGCCGACTGGTCCCGCTCGCGGTTCACCATGGACGAGGGGCTCTCGCGGGCGGTGCGGCGGCAGTTCGTCGAACTGGCGCACGCCGGCGAGGTCTTCCGCGGCGAGCGGATCGTGAACTGGGACCCCGAGAGCCGCACCACCCTCTCCGACCTCGAGGTCGAGCGCGAGGACCGCCAGGGCGAACTGGTCACCCTCGCCTACGAACTCCGGAGCGGCGGCACGATCCGGATCGCCACCGTCCGGCCGGAGACGATCTTCGCCGACCAGGCGATCGCGGTCCACCCGGACGACGCCCGCTTCGCGGAGCGGGTCGGCGACGAGGCGCGCATCCCGCTCACCGACCGCTGGATCCCGATCGTGACCGACGTCGCGGTCGAGCCCGACTTCGGGACCGGGGCGCTCAAGATCACCCCCGCGCACGATCCGACCGACTTCGAGATCGGCGAGCGGCACGGCCTGGACCGACCGTCCGTCATCGGTTTGGACGCGCGCCTGACCTCCGAGCTGGTGCCCGAACCGTTCCGCGGCCTCGACCGGTTCGAGGCTCGGACGGTGGTGACCGAGGCGCTCGAGAAGGACGGCGCGCTGATCGCACGGACGCCGCACACCGTCGCGATCGGCGTCTCGCAACGCACCGGCGTGCCGGTCGAACCGATCGTGTCGCTGCAATGGTTCTGGGACGCCTCGGCTTCGGCCCAGCGGGCGCTGCGCGGCCTCGACGAAGGCGAGATGCGGATCGTGCCGGAGCGCTACGCCAAGGTGAACCGCGACTGGCTCGAGAAGCTGCGCCCCTGGAACGTCAGCCGGCAGCTCTGGTGGGGCCACCGGATCCCCGCCTGGTACGACGCCGACGGGAACCTGCACCTCCCGCCGAAGGACGACCCGTTCCTCGACCCGACCGAGCTGCCCGAGAACGCCGGGAAGCGCCTCACGCAGGACGAGGACGTCTTCGACACCTGGTTCAGCAGCAACCTGTGGCCGTTCTCGACCCTGGGCTGGCCGGACGAGAACGATCCGTTCTACCGGACCTTCTACCCGACCGACGTGCTCGTCACCGGCTACGACATCCTCTTCTTCTGGGTGGCGCGGATGCAGATGGCGGGCTACCGCTTCACCGGGCGCGCGCCGTTCGACCGCGTCATGCTGCACGGCCTGGTGCTCGACGAGCACGGTCAGAAGATGTCGAAGTCGAAGGGGAACGGCGTCGACCCGCTGGAAGTGATCGAGGAGAGCGGCGCGGACGCCCTACGGTTCGCCATGACGCACGCATCGACCGGCGGGCAGGACGTCCGTTGGGACCCGCGCCGTGTCGACATGGGCCGCACCTTCACGAACAAGCTTTGGAACGCCGCCCGCTTCGCGTCGCTCAACCTGGACGGACCGGAGGACCCGGGCCCGCCCGAACGGCTCGCCGACCGCTGGATCGTGGCGCGCCTGACCCGGGCGACCGAGACGGTCACCGACCGGCTCGAGGCGCTCGACCTGGGGGCCGCGAACCGCGCCGCCTACGACTTCGTCTGGAGCGAGTTCTGCGACTGGTACCTCGAGGCGGCGAAGCCGGCGCTGCAGGAGGGCGACCCGCGCACCCGCCACGTGCTGCGCACCACCCTCGACGCGATCCTGCGGCTGCTCCACCCGCTGCTGCCGTTCGTGACCAGCGAACTGTACGAAGCGCTCGGGCACGAGCGTCAGGTGGCGCTCGCCGACTGGCCGACCGTCGCGGCCGACGGCCGATCCGATCCGGAGGCGGAGGAGACCTTCGGGCGGCTGCAGGCCGCGGTCGGCGCGATCCGCGCGCTGCGGGCCGAGGCGGACCTGCCTCCGAACCAGCGTGTGCCGGTCCACGCCTCGGGCGACGCCGCCACCCTCGCCGGCGACCACGGCGAGCTGCTCGCCGCGCTGGCCCGCGCCGAACCGCACGACGGCCCCCCGGAGGGCGCTTCGTTGCGGCAGCCGTTGGCGTTCGGCGAACTGCGCCTGCCGCTGGTCGGGCTGGTCGACGTGGACGCCTGGCGCGCCAAGCGCCGCAAGCGCCTGGACGAGGCGCGCGCCGAGCTCGCGAAGAGCGAGAAGAAGCTCGCGAACGAGAAGTTCGTGGCGAACGCCCCCGAAGCGGTCGTCGCCGAGGAGCGGCGGCGGGTCGAGGAGGCGCGGCGGACGGTCGAGGGGATCGAGGCGAGCCTGGCCGACCTGGACGGCGCGGCGAGCTAGCCCCGAGGCGCGGCGCCCGCCTTCGATCCGCGCCGTCGCGGGGACGCGTGGCGCGGAACGGCAGCGTAGCGAGGCCCCGGACCGAACCGGTCCGGGGCCGCTGACGTGGGCCTGACGAACGGTCCGTACCCTCTCCTCGGGTCGCTGGAGGCTCCCCTCCGAAACCGGCGACCGTGGAGGCCCGCATGAAGCCCGAACGCTCCATCCGATCGTTCGTCCGCCGCGCCGCCCTCGTGGGCGCCCTCGCGACCGTTCCCTTCGGCACCTCGCTCGCGCAGTCCGTGAACCTGGAAGGCGCCGGCGCGACCTTCCCCGCGCCGCTGATCACCGCCTGGGCCGACGAGTACCGCGACGCGACCGACGGTCGTGTGACGCTCAACTACCAGTCGATCGGCTCGGGAGGCGGCATCCGCCAGTTCCTGAACCAGACGGTGATGTTCGGCGCCAGCGAACGGTTCCTCACCGACGAGCAGATCCATGATGTCGAAGCGGCCACGGGCGGAACCGCCCTGAATCTGCCGGTGACGCTCGGCTCGGTCGTGCCGACCTACAACCTGCCCGGCGTGACGGAGCGCCTCACGCTCGACGGACCGACCCTCGCCCGCCTGTTCCTCGGCGAGATCCCGTTCTGGGACGACGAGGCGATCGCCGACCTCAACCCGGACCTGGACCTCCCGCCGCTGCCCGTCCAGATCGTGCACCGCTCCGACGGATCGGGGACCACCGCCGTGTGGACCGACTACCTGAGCAAGGTCGACGCCACCTGGGCCGAACGGGTCGGCTTCGCGACCAGCGTCGACTGGCCGGTCGGCATCGGCGGCAACGGCAACGAGGGCGTCGCCGGCGTGGTGCAGACCACCCCGGGCGCGCTCGGCTACAACAGCCTGGTCTACGCCACGCTGAACGACATCGCCTACGCGGCCGTGATCAACGCCGCGGGAACGCCGGTCGTGGCCGACCTGCCGTCCACGAGCGCCGCCGGCGACGTGGACCTCCCCGCCGACGCCCGCGTCTCGATCACCGACACGCCCGCTCCGGACGGCTACCCCGCCGCCGGGTTCGCCTGGCTGCTGGTGCACGAACGCCTCGAGGCGAACGCCACGATCTCGTCGCGCGCCGAGGCGGAGGAGCTGGTCCGCTTCTTCCTGTACGTCCTCACCGACGGTCAGGACCTGTCCGAACCGCTCGACTTCGCGCGCCTTCCCGACGCCGCCGTCGACGTCGCGATCGCGATGGTCGAGCGCATGACGTACGAGGACGAGCCGCTCGGCGCCGACCTCGTGCGCGAGCTCGCAGCGCGCTGATCCGCCGAACTTCCGTCGCTCGTCCGCGCGGCTCCGAGATCGGGGTCGCGCGGACGTGCCGTCCGTTCCCGTCCCGTACCTGAGGAGGTCGACGGTGTCGCACGCACGTCCCTGGCGCCCGGGGGACCCGCTCTTCCTGGCGCTCGTCACGGCGGCCGGGCTCGCCGTCGTCGCGTTGGCGGCGGCGATGGGCTGGGTCCTGCTCGACGAGGCCCGAACGCCGCTCGAGACGTTCGGGTTCCTCGGCTTCCTGACTGGAACCACCTGGAATCCGGTGACCGGCGTCTTCGGGACCTGGCCGTTCCTGATCGGCACCCTGATCACCAGCGTCGCCGCCCTCGCGCTGTCGCTGGTGCCCGCCGTCGCCGTCGCGATCTGGAGCGCCGAGTACGCCCCGCGTTGGCTGGCCGCGATCGTCGACACCTTCGTCGACCTGCTCGCCGCGGTACCGAGCGTGGTGCTCGGGATCTGGGGGATCTTCGTGCTCGCGCCGT
>SLSQ01000343.1 GCA_007130355.1 Trueperaceae bacterium | reverse complement strand
GTGCCGCCCGTGTCGCCCGGTCGCGCACGCCCACCCCGCCCCCGTGCCGTCCCGCCCGCCGCCGGCAACGTCCTGCGCCTACACGGCCCCGTCACCACCGACGACCTCGCCCCGTCGTCCGTTCCCGGCGTCGGCACCAGCAACGACGCCGACCCGGCGGTGCTGCGGCGGCTGCTGCTGCACCACCTCGCCCCCGACCTCGCCGAGCGCGACCTACGAGGCACGGTCGTGGTCGCCGATCACGGGTTCGGGGCGGGCAGCAACCGCGCCTCGTCGGTGCGGGCGCTGGCGGTGGCCGGCGTCACGGCCGTGATCGCCCGCGGCGTCGCCCCGCTCTACGCCGCCGGCGCGCGCGACGAAGGACTGCCGGTCCTCGAGCTGCACGACCCTCGCTTCTACGCGATGGCCACGCCGGACGCCCGCGTCGTCGCCGACGCACGCACCGGCGCCGTGACGCTCACCGACGCCACGGGCGCCACGCACCGGTTCGCGGCCGTCCCGCTCGGTCCGCGGGCCTCCGCGATCGCAGAGGCGGGCGGGACGGTGCAGTACCTGCTGGCGGGCGGCGCCTGGTAGCCGTACCGTCGGACCGTGCCCCACGACCGCCGCGCAGAACCGCCCCTCGACCGCCCCGACGACCTGCCCGCCGCCTTCGCCCGCGCCTGGAACGCCCGCGACCCTGACGGCATCGCCGCCCTGTTCGCGCCCGACGCCTGGTTCGTGAACGTGACCGGCCTGCGTTGGACCCACCGTGACGCGATCCGCCGCGCGCACGCGTACGGGCTCGAACGGATCTTCGCCGACTCGACCCTCGACCCGCTCGAGACGCACGTGCGCCCGTTGGGCGAAGAAGCGGCGGTGGTGCAGGCCCGCATGCGGCTGACCGGACAGTCGCCGCCTCCGGGCGAGACCGTCCCGCCCGGCCCGCGCACCACGATCTTCACGTTCGTGACGCGGCGCGACGCCGACGGCTGGAGCTGCGTCGCGGCGCAGAACACCGACGAGGTCCGCGGTGCCGAGACGTACCTGCGCGACCCCGACGGGTCGCTGCGGCCCGCCGGCTACCGTGACGAACCCCGCGGCCGCGCTGGCCGCCACGTCCGGTCCCGCACGCCCGACACCGGAGAAGACCCCGACCGCTGACGCGAACGGAGTAGAGTCGTCGGATGGCGCTTCTGCGCAGCTTCTTCACCTACTACCGTCCGTACCGGCGGCTGTTCCTGCTCGACTTCGGCTGCGCGGTGCTGGCCGGCCTGCTCGAGCTCGGCTTCCCGATCGCGGTGACCGTGTTCATCGACCGGTTGCTGCCGAGCGGGGACCTGAGCCTGGTCGCGGCCGCCGCCGGCGGGCTGCTCGCGGTGTACCTGACGAACGCCGGGCTGATGGCGATCGTCACCTACTGGGGCCACATGCTCGGGATCAACATCGAGACCGACATGCGCCGCACCGCGTTCGAACACCTGCAGCGCCTGTCGCACGCCTGGTTCGACGAGCAGCGCACCGGCCACCTGGTCGGGCGGCTCACCAAGGACCTCGAGGAGATCGGCGAGGTCGCCCACCACGGACCGGAAGAGGCGTTCATCGCGCTGATGACGCTGCTCGGCGCGCTCGGGCTGATGTTCACGATCGACCCGTCTCTCGCCGCCCTGACCACGGCGGTGCTGCCGCTCACCCTGTTCGTGACGCTGCGGTACGGCACGCGCCTGACGCTGAACTGGCGGCGCCTGTTCGAACGGGTCGGCGCGTTCAACGCGCGGATCGAGGAGAACGTCGGCGGAATCCGGGTGGTGCAGGCGTACACCGCCGAGGAGCACGAACGCCGCCTGTTCGCGCACGACAACGCCGCCTACCGCGCCACCAAGCTGCAGGCGTACCGGCTGATGGCGGCCAGCGTCGCGTTCTCGTACCTGGGCATGCGCCTCACCCACGTGGTGGTGCTGGTCGCGGGCGCCTGGTTCGTGATCCACGGGTCGCTCACCGCCGGCGGGCTGGTCGGCTTCCTGCTGCTCGTGAACGTGTTCTTCCGACCGATCGAGAAGCTGTCCGCGATGATCGAGCTGTACCCGAAGGGGATCGCCGGCTTCCGCCGCTACCTCGAGTTCCTCGCCATCGAACCCGAGATCACCGACCGCCCCGGCGCGGTCCCGGCGCCGGAACTGCGGGGCGAGGTGCGCTTCGAGCGGGTGTCGTTCGCGTACGGCGACGGCCGTCCGGTGCTACGCGAGGTGTCGTTCGAGGTGCGTCCGGGCGAGACGGTCGCGTTCGTGGGGCCGTCCGGCGCCGGCAAGACCACCCTCGCCTCGCTCCTCCCCCGCTTCTACGACGTGACCGAGGGGCGCGTCACGGTCGACGGGCACGACGTGCGCGACCTGACCCTCGCCTCGCTGCGCCGCCGGATCGGGGTGGTGCAGCAGGACGTGTTCCTGTTCGGCGGCACGATCCGCGAGAACGTCGCCTACGGGAACCTGGACGCGAGCGAGGCCGAGATCCGCGAGGCGGTCCGGCGCGCCCGCCTTGACGACGTGATCGCCGAACTTCCGGCCGGGCTGGACACGGTGATCGGCGAGCGCGGCGTGAAGCTCTCCGGCGGGCAGAAGCAACGCCTCTCGATCGCCCGCACCTTCCTGAAGAACCCGCCGGTGCTGATCCTGGACGAGGCCACCTCGGCGCTCGACACCGAGACCGAACGGGCGATCCAACGCTCGCTGGCCGAACTGTCGGCCGGCCGCACCACGCTGGTGATCGCGCACCGGCTGGCGACGGTGCGGGACGCCGACCGGATCGTGGTGATCGAGGAGGGACGCGTGGTGCAGCAGGGCCGCCACGAGGAACTGCTGGCCGTGGACGGCCCGTACCGCCGCCTGCACGAGGCGCAGTTCCGGGCCGCGACCGGCGGCGGGGACGACGGTTCCGGCACGCGCCGCCACGCCGCCGACTGATCGCC
>SLSQ01000028.1 GCA_007130355.1 Trueperaceae bacterium | reverse complement strand
AGCTGAACGACCTCGGCTCCGGGCACCTGCTGGCCGAGAAGGACATGGAGATCCGCGGCGTCGGCAACCTGCTCGGGCCGGAGCAGCACGGGCACGTCAGCGCCGTCTCGCTCGAGGTCTATACCGAACTCCTCGCCGAGGAGGTCGCCAAGCTCAAGGGCGAGGTGGCGCAGGCGGCACGGAAGCCGGTCGCGCTCGACCTGGAGGTCGACGCCCGCCTCAGCCACGCCTACGTTCCGAACGACGACGAACGGATCGGCACCTACGGCCGACTGGCCGAGGCGACCGGCCTGGCCGAGGTCGGACGGATCGCCCGCGAACTGCGCGAGGCCCGGGGACCGTTCCCGCTCGAGGTGAAGGCGTTCCTGGAGCTCGTGAAGCTGCGCTTGCTGGCGGAGGGGAAGGGCGTCGCCTCGATCACCGAGCACATGACCGACGTGCAGATCTCGTTCCACGCGGCGTTCGACGAGATCGACTACGACCCACGCTCGTTGCGGGATCTGCCGTTCACCGCCGAGGCGACGCGCTACCCGCCCGGGTTCTCGATCAAGAAGAAGGGGCTCAAGTCGGCGGACCTGCCGCAGGCGGTGCAGCAGCTGCTCTACGCCGTGGGCTGAGCGGTCGGTCGCGCCGGACCGGAGCGGCACCGTCCGCACCGGACCGGCCGTGCCACCCGCGCGAGCGTCGTCCGCAGGCGCTTCGTGCGCGCCCGCCCGCGCACGAAGAACGGACCCGCCGGCTCGAGGCCGGCGGGTCCGCATCGTCCCGGAAGGAACCGGGTCAGGTCCTCAGGATCAGAAGTGGAACAGGACCCCGAGCGCGCCGCGCGGAGCGACGCCGACGCCACCGACGCCGGCGGCCGAGCGGAAGGCCACGCCCACGCCACCTTCGCCGAAGACGCTGAGCTGGTCGTTGATGCGGTAGTCGACGCCGACCACGCCGGTCAGGTCGCCGTAGAACCCACCGAAGATGCCGAGGCCGAAGCCGAGGCTCGGACCGCCGCCGGCGTACAGGTTGAAGTCGCCCGCGTCGTCGAGGGTGGCCAGCGGGAACAGGATGTCGGCACCGACGGTGACGGAGCTGAGCCAGAACGGCATGAAGCCGACCCGGAAGCGCAGGTCGGAACCCTCGAACAGCAGGTCGCTCACGCCGTAGTAGCCCGTGATCGGCAGGCCGATCGCGCCACCGGCGTACTGGGTGGTGTCGTACTGCGCGGAGAAGCTCTGCGCCGAAGCGGTTCCCAGGGTCAGGGCAACGGCGGTGACGAGAAGGATGGCGAATTTGCGCATCAGGTCCCTCCAAAGGATGATGAGATTCAGGACACGAACAGATGAAGTCGGCCGCGCCCCGTCTAGACAGGACTGTAGCACGGCCTTCCGGAGGCCACAAGTACGGAACTTCGCAGATGCCGCGACGGGGACGTGGTTCGTGCGCTTCGGTCCGCCGCGGGGCGCCGGTCCGCTCGGATGAGGACGGGATGCGGTTCTCGTGAGGCGCGATCCGGCCCGCACGACCGTGCCGGGCGGCGTCCGTGCCGCCTTCAGCCGCCGCTCCGCTCCCGCCAGCGACGTTGCGCGTCGCGCCGCAGCGGCGTCTGCCGGTTGCACGGCGGCAGGTCGCCGGTGCGGGCGCGATGGCGCGCCAGGTGCTCCGCTTCCTCGGCTTGCGGCACGCGGGTCGGCGCGAAGCGCCAGTACGCCGCGCGCTCCGCGACGCACCCGCGGGTCGCGAGGTGGCGGCGGATGCGGGCCGGCACGTCGCGGGCGCTCTGTCCGACGTAGATCGTGCGCTTGTCCGCGTCGGCGATCTCGTACACGCCGGGCCACGGGTCGCGACCGCGCGGCGCGGGAAGGACCGAGATCGGACGCCAACGCGCGAAGATCGGCACGGAACCGCTCCGACCGTCCGGGTTCAGTCGCCGAAACCGAGCTCGCGCAGCGCTTCCTGGTCCATCCGCCAGTCGCGTCGCACCACGACCTCGAGGTCGAGGAAGATCTTCCGGTCCAGGAAGATCTCGAGCTGCTTGCGGGCGGTGCGCCCGATCTCGCGGATCATCCGCCCGCCCTGTCCGATGACGATGCGGCGGTGCTGCGTCTTCTCGACCCAGATGTCGGCCTGCACGACCGTGGGCCGGTCGTCCTCGGTGTCGATCCAGTCGTTCACCTTGACCGCGACCGCGTACGGGATCTCCTGGTACAGGTGCGTGATCGCCGACTCGCGGATCAGCTCGGCGGCCCACTGTTCGCGGGTCTGGTCGCTGCGCAACGTGTCCGGAAAGAAGTACGGCGCCTCGGGCAGCAGATCCAGCAGGTCGTCGCGCAGGTCGTACACCGCTTCCGGGTCGGCCTGCGCCGACAGCAGGTAGCTGCGCACGATCTTCGGTCCGAGCGAGGAGTACAGTTCGTGCGCCTCGTCGGGGTACTTGGCTGCGTCGAGCTTGTTGCCGATCAGGAAGATCGGCGTGTCCGGATCGAGGCCCATCAGCAGGCGCGCGACCTCGCGGTCCTCGTCGCCCGGAGGGCGTCGCAGGTCGACCACCCACAAGATCACTTCGACGTCGGTGACGGCGCCGCGGATCTCGCGCGTCATGAAGTCGTCGAGCGCGGTCCGTCCCTTATGGAGTCCCGGCGTGTCCACGAACACCAGTTGGCGACGGGTCGGCACGTCGGTCCAGATGCCGCGCACGCCGCGGCGCGTGGTCTGCGGTTTGGCGCTGATCGGCGCCACCTTCACGCCCAGGAGGGTGTTCAACAGCGTCGACTTGCCGACGTTCGGCTTGCCGAGGATCGCCACGAAGCCGGCGCGGACCGGCGCTTCGACGGCAGGGTCGACGATAGGGTCGACGATAGGGTCGACGGCAGGGTCGACGGCAGGGTCGACGGCAGGGTCGGCAGCGGGCTCGTCGGCGTCGTCCGAAGCGGCGTCGTCGGCAGGGGTTTCGGGTTT
>SLSQ01000100.1 GCA_007130355.1 Trueperaceae bacterium | reverse complement strand
GTCAGGTCGATGCGGACGTCGTCAGCGAACAGCATCAGGATCGCCTCGCCACCGTCGGTGCGGGGCGCGGCGCCGAACATCGCGTCCGGCCGCTGCACGATCGCGGGCTCGCCGAACGTCTCGGGCCAGGCCGGGTCGTCGCGGAACGGCGCCACGTCGCGCACGACGAAGACCACGTCGACGTCGCTCCAGGCGTCCACGGGCGCCGCGGGATCCGCGCGCGAGCCCGTCAGCACGACCGCACGCACCCGCGGGTCGGCGTGCGCGACGCGCAGCACGCGGTCGAGGGGATCACGCAGCCTGAAGCCGCGCCGATCCGATCGGAGGGCGACCGTGGCAGGCGGTCGTGCCGTGCTGCTGCGCGGCAGGCGCGTTCCTCCGGTGACGATGTCGGGGTCGGGCATCGGAGCCTCCTCGCCGTCGTTCCGCGCCGAGGCGCTGCGGAGGGGTCGCCGGACGACGCGACCGAGCGGACGACCGCGACGACACGATCGATGCGGCGCCCTGCGGGTGGACGCCGGGGAGCACGAGCATACGCCGTGACGGACGCCGGCGTGCACGGCGGCTGGGTACCGGGTGGCACGGCGTCCCGCCGGGACCGACCGCGTCCCGGACCCGAGCGTCCCGAACGCCCGGGCGGGCCGCCCCATGACGGCGGGACGCGTCGTCCGTCAGACTGCACGGCGTCGAGCGTGCGGGGCGCCCGGTCCCCCGGGCCGTTCCCGTCCGACGAAGGAGGTTCGCGATGGTCCTTCTCGCCACCACGGGACCGGGCGTCGTCCGGGCCGAACGTCGCGCCCACGGCGCATGGCACGTCGAGCGCCCCATGCCGAAGGCACGAGCGACCTGCCTCGCGGTCGATCCGAACGACCGTCGGCGGGCGTGGGCGGGGACCCGGGACGCCGGCGTGCTGCGCTCCGATGACACCGGCCGCAGCTGGAGGTCCGCGGGAGGCCCGGGGCGACCGGTCACCGCACTGACCGTCTCGGCGCACGACCCGGAGGTGGCGTACGCCGGCGTCACACCGGTCGGGCTGTACGTCACTCGGGACGGGGGCGCGAGCTGGACGGAGCTCACGGGCTTGCGGAGGGCTCGCGCGTGGTGGTGGTTCTCGCCCGCCGACCCGCCGGGGCTCGCGCCGTACGTCTCGGCGCTCGCCGTGTCGCCCACCGACCCGCAGGCGCTGCTGCTCGGCGTCGAGGCGGGCGCGGTGCTGCGCAGCGAAGATGGGGGCTCGACGTGGTCGTCGCACCGGCGTCGCGCCGATCGGGACTGCCACGCCCTCCAGTTCCACCGTCGCGACGGTGCCTGGGCGTACGAAGCGGGAGGAGGAGGCCCCGCCTCGTCGCGCGACGGCGGTCGTACCTGGCGTCACGGCCGCGCCGGCCTCGCCGGACGGTACGCCGTGTCGTGCGCCGCCGATCCGGAGCGTCCCGAGGTCTGGTACGTCGCGACGTCGCCGCTGGCGGCCTGGCCGCGCATCTGGCGCATGCCCGTCGCGCACGATCCGGGTCGGGCGCACGCCACGATCTACCGCGCGAGCGGCGGTGCGGACTGGCAGCGCCTCGAAGGCGGCCTGCCGCAGCCGCTCGCTCACGCGCCGTACGGCCTGGCGACCGACCCGAACGAGCCCGGGCACCTCTACGCGGGCCTGGCCGACGGACAGGTGTGGCGCTCGACCGACCACGGCGAGGTCTGGACGAAGCTGCCGGTCGACCTGGGCCGCGTGCGGCGCAGCATGGTGCTGGCGTGACGCCCCGAACGGACCGAGCCGGCGTCGCCGTCCTCCTGCGCGCCGCCGCCGGGGTCTGCGCCTGCATCCTGTCCGGCTCGGTCGCGTTCGGGCACGAGGACCTGCGCATCGTCGACGCGACGGTCACCGTCGAGCCGGGCGCCGCCGTCACGTACCCGACGGCGGTCCACTACCACCGGATCGTCGGGCGCTACGCCTTGGTGGACCCCGACGCCGATGCCGGCGCGCCCGACGTGTCGATCGGCCTGGCGGTCGCTCCGCCCGCGGGGAATACGGCGGACACCGGCTCGGTCGACCCCTCCCGCACGGGCGGCTTCGAGGCGACGCTCGTCGCCACGCTGGCGCCCAGGGGAACCTTCGACGCCTTGATCCGTTGCTGCGACGGGCGCGACTGGACCCCGGCCGAACTGCTCGTGCGCAACGACGGCGACCGCCCGGCGACGCTACGACTGCGTGCCTGGGCGGTGCACGACGAATTCGCGGTGGTCGTGGACCGCGCCGAGTCCGGCGCGATGGAGGTCCCGTTGACGCTGTTCTCCGCCTTCGGTGGGCTCGCGCTCGTGGTGGCCGCCCGGGAACGACGTCGCGGCCGCACGCCGGGCGACCCCGCGACGCTGCCCACGAGCGTTCGGGTCGGCGTCGGGCTCCTGGTCGCGTCCTTCGCGCTCGCGGTCGCGCTGGGAGCGGCCGGCGCGGTCCGCTACGGCGCGGGACCGATCGCCGGCATGGTGGCGATCCTGGCGGACCTGCCCGTCCCGGGAGGACCGTTCGGGTCCAGAGCCGCGACCCTGATGGGGGTCCTCATGCTCGCCTGGCTCGCAGCGATCGGCGCTTGGATCCGTACGCTCCACCTCGGCGCCCACCGGAACTCGCCGTGGCCGCGTCGACTGGGGGGGACGCTGGGCGGCGCGAGCCTCGGCGTCGGCGTCGCGATCGGATGGACCTACGGAAGCTTCGGCGTGCCGATGGCGCTGGCCCTGCCGCTGGCCGCACCGCTGCTCGGCATCGCCGCCACGATGCGGCCCCCCGCGCCGGTCGTCGCGCCACCGTCGGAGGCGCACGGCGCCTGACGGCGACCGGCGGAGGAGGGGTGCGCGGCGCGGGACGCCTTCCGATCGGACGAGCTCCCCGCAGGCGTCCCTGCTAGCATGGCCGAACCGGACACGCCCATGGCGAACGTCGTAGCGCACCCCGTAGGACCCCGGCCCGTCGCCCC
>SLSQ01000112.1 GCA_007130355.1 Trueperaceae bacterium | reverse complement strand
TGGGACGTCTTGGGGTCGGTCCCTCCGCCCTCGCCGCCGCCCGCGCCGACGCCGACGGCGACGCGGATCACCGGCACGACCGTGGTGTCGCCGAGCGTCATCGGTTGACCGACGATCGACTCGGTGGCCGCCACCTTGCGGAACTCCTCCATGAGTCCGTCCAGAAGCTCTTTGGCCGACATCTCGTCCTCCTTCTCCGGGCGCGCGGTTCGTCAAGCGAACGCTCGAGCGCGCCTCCGTTCCTTCAGGTACGCCCAGGCCAGCCGTACGGCCGGACCGGACAGGCGGATCGGGCGCAGGCGCAACGCCAGTTCGGCGCTCCCCCGGGGCGAGGTGGCCACGAAGTCGGCGCCCAGATCGACGTGCGCGTCGGGCCAGCGGCCGCGAAGCGCGGCCGCCAGCGCGTGGCCGTAGCCGTACAGTTCGCCGGTGAGGGCGGGATCGTCGCTGGCGACGACCGCCGCGAGTCGGAATCGTTCGACGTGCACCAGGTGGAGCGTGCGCTTCAGCTCCCGTACGCTCGCGGCGAGCAGGCGCCGCCAGGCCGCCCACGAGAGGCGAGGCTCGCGACGTCGCCGCCGCTCGCTCTTCGTCGGTTTCTCGGCGTCGTGCTCGGCGCTGCCGGCGGCCCGCGTCTCCCGTGCCTCGACGTCGTCGACGGATTCGGGGCCGGAGCGCAGCGGTCGCCCCAGGATCCGCCAGCGGAGCAGGCGCACCTCCAGCCGGTCGCGGCGCGTGTCGACGTCGACGCGGACGCCGAACCAGCGAGCCACTGCGGTCAGGCCGCCCTCGTCCGCGCGGCCGTGCAGGCGGAACGGCGAGGCGAGGATCGCCACCAGAAGCAGGCACAGGGCGACGACGAAACCCGCCACGACCAGAAGCGTCCAGCCGAGCAGCGCCATGCGAAGATCTCGACCTCGCTTTCCGGTGCGCGGCCGTCCGGTCCGGCACCGAATGCAGCATAGGGTGCGGACGGCGCACGTCCGTCGGGCGTTTTCCGACGGCGCGTACCGCCCTGGGGCGCGCCCCGCCGGGACGCTGCACCGGCGGGCGGTACGCCGGTCCGGCGGCGGCTGCGCGCGGGCGCGGCGCCTACCGGATCGCGCGCGTCGGCGGGAACGGTCCGCCGTGCACGCCGCGGCTCCACAACCGGTCCTCGTCCGGACGGGCCTCCCACACCAGCAGCGTGGCCATCACGCCGTAAATGGGCAGGTGCCCGACCAACTCGACCCAGTCGAACACCGCCAGCGTCAGGTTGAACGGGAACCACGCGATCAGGATCACCTCCCGCGGGAACACGTTCAGGACCAGGCACAGACCCACGAACAGCTCGATCGCGCCGGCGGTCAGCATGAACGCGCCGTCGGGGACGGGCAGCCCCAGCGCCGCCGGCACGTTGATCGGGTACTCCTGCAGGAACGCCGTCGCCAACGGCAGGTTCGCGAGCTTCTCGGTGAAGGCCAGCACGATCAGCCCGGCGCCCGTGCCGATCCGCAGGGCCGGGACGGCGGCGCGCGCGAGTCGGACCGGCGGCTCCCAGCGCGGGAACGCCAGCCGGTCCACCGCGAACGGTCCGCGACCCGCCAGCCAGAAGAAGGCGGCGAACCCGAGCACGTGGCTCGCTTCGAGCATCGGCTCGATCCCCACGGCGACCCAGCCGACGAACCAGGTCACGGCCAACGCCACGGCGGTCAGCCGCACCAACGCCCCGTAGAACAGCGACAACGCGATCCCGATCTGCACGACGCCCAGCAGGTACGGCCAAGCGCCGCTCAGTTCGGCGTTGGGCACGAACAGCGAGCCCTGCACCCCGCTCACCAACAACGGGACCGCCAGGTGGACCCCCACCACCGCCGGCACGACGGCGTACAGCGCCGCGCGTCGATCGGGATCGGCCCCGAACGCGGACAGTTCCGGCACGAACCCGCGCCGCCCACGCCGGCGCCAGACCCAGGCCGCCACGGCGACGAGAACCAGGGCGGCGACGAGGTACGCCAGGTTGGGCAGGGAGAGGACCGAGCCCGGCAGGGTCGGGTACGCCCCGGCGTCCAGGAACCACTTCTCGTGGGCGACGGCGACGCCGGGATGGAGAAGGGCGAACGTCGCCCCCGCCAGCGCGCCCGGAGCGGTGTTCGCGACGACGTCGCGAGGCCGGGCGCCGAACGCGTGGCGGGCGGGACGAAGGGCCGTACGCATGCGATGCATGGCGCATGGTGTCACATCGGGTCGGTTCGACGGCTTCGATGCGCACGTGCACGTTGCGGACCGGTCGGCCTTCGAGCAGGGCTCCGTGGCCGGCGCCAAGAACGCGGGCGCCGCGCTGGGCGTCGTCGGCCGCCGGATCGAGGGGAACTCGAAGCGCATTCCGGAGTTCGTCGAGACGCAGGGCGACGCGACCGGCACGTAGCGGGGCACCGTCGAAGACGGACGGAGTGAGAAGTTGGTTCAGGCGTTCGCCTGGGCACGCACGAGGGACCGGAACTCGGCCGGCGAACGGACCGGGAACCGACCCGCCAGGGCGAGCAGGTGCTCGTCCCCGGAGACGATGACGGCTCGGGCTTCCTCGGCCAGGGGCCCGTCGTTGCGCCTAACGCTTCCTTGCGCCTCGAGCGCGAGCTCCATGGCCTCGTCCTCGGGCATGTCGTTCCAGGCCCAGATCCGCTCGAGCGGATCGAAGCCCAATTCCCGGCGCAACGCCGCTTCAATGATGTCGCAATCGCGCTTCCCCATGCGCGCGGCACGGACCCTCACGGCTTTCCAGACCTTCGCGTCGATCGCCAACGTCGTGCGAATCTTGGCCATGCATGCATCATGCCGCAGGACTGCGGACAGGCGGAAGCACCGAGACGTTCGGGGCGTATGATGCCCGCCGACATGCGGAAGGCGCACGCTGCACCGACGGACGAGCGACCGCCCGTGACGACGTTCGTCGCCCTACTGCGAGCCGTCAACGTCGGCGGGACCGGCCG
>SLSQ01000036.1 GCA_007130355.1 Trueperaceae bacterium | reverse complement strand
GTGCCAGTCGTGCTGGTACGGGTCGTCGGCGTTCAGCACCGCCACGTCGTCCGGGCCGAGGTGCGCGAGCAGGCGCCGCTTCACCGCGTGGTAGGCGGCGACGGTGCCGTGCCGGTCCAGGTGGTCCCGACCGAGCACGGTGACCGCCGCGACCCTCGGGTGCAGGGTGGGGCAGCGCTCGAGCATGAACGAGGAGAGTTCGGTCGCCAGCCAGCGTCCGGGGGCGGCGACGGCGGCGAGCGCCGGACCGAGGTTCCCTCCCGCCTCGGCGGGAACGCCGGACGCCGTCAGCAGGTCGCGGACCCAGCGGGTGACCTCGCCCTTGCCGGCGGTGCCGGTCACGCCCACGATCGGCGCGTCGACGGTGCGGTGCACCCATTCGACCTCGCCGATCGTCTCGGTCCCCTGGTGGCGCAGGGCCTGCAGGTGCGGGTGGTCGATCGGCACGCCCGGCGCCGCGATGCAGACGGTGGCTTGCGTGGCGAGCGGATCGTCGGCGCGCCGCCAGCCTTCGGCGGCGGCCTCCCGGTGGGCGGGACCGTCGGGGGCGGCGTCGTACCAGACCACGGTGCCCCCCTGCCGCACGACCAGGCGGCCGGCCGCCAGTCCGCTGCGGCCGAGCCCGTAGAGCAGGACGGGCGGCTCGGGCGTCACCACCAGCCTCGGCTGGCGACGCCGACGGCGACCGCGAGGGCGGTCACGATCCAGAAGCGGGCGACCACGCGCGTTTCGGGCCAGCCGATCAGTTCGAAGTGGTGGTGGAGCGGGCTCATCCGCAACAGCCGCCCGCCGCCGGTAGCGCGGAACCAGCTCACTTGGGCCATGACGGAGAGCACCTCGACCATCGGCACGAGCGCCACGATCGGCAGGCGCCAGACGTCGCCGTGCACGATCGCGAGGCCGGCGACGGCGGCGCCGAGCGCTTCGGAGCCGACGCCGCCCATGAACAGGCGAGCGGGGTGGGCGTTGTACCAGAGGAAGCCGAGCAGACCGCCGATCAGGGCGGCGGCGAGCGGGTCGCCCCAGAAGGCGAGCAGCACGATCGCCGCGGTGCCGGCGGCGAGGCCGTCGAGGCCGTCCGTCATGTTGAAGGCGTTCACGGTGCCGGTGATCACGAACGCGAACAGGAGCAGGTCGAGCCACGGCACGCCGAACGCCGCGTGGCCGGCGGCGACGGCCCAGAACGAGAAGCCGAGGGCGACGGCGCCCTGGCCCGCCAGGCGCCAGCGCGCGAGCACGCCGGTGCTGGCGTCCTGACCGTCGAGGGCGGCGCGCTTGCGCCGCAGCGAGGCCAGGTCGTCCCACAGGCCGAGGAGCGCGCTCGCCGCGATCAACGCCAGCAGCGCGATCAGGCCCGACCCGAGCAGGTGGGCGCCGGCCGGGGCGGGCGCGAACGGCAGCTGCGGCGGGGCGGGGAGCGGCGCCCAGATCGCGACCGACGCAACGATCGCCAGCGACGCGGCGAGGAAGGCGGCGCCGCCCATGGTGGGCGTGCCCTCCTTGCCGCGGTGGCCGGAGGGGCCGTCGTGCCGGACCGCCTTGCCCCAACCGCGTCGGCGGGCGGCGCCGAGGAAGGCGCCGCACGCCGTCCAGGAGGCGAAGGCGGCGACCAGGACGATCCACCACGGGTTCACCGTGCCACCTCCGGCCGCGTCAGCTGGCGCACGAACCGTTCGAACCCGAGCGACCGGGACGCCTTGACCAGGACCGTCCCGGCGTGCGGGAGGCGTTCGAGCACGGAGGCCGCCTCGTCGGCGCTCACGAGTTCGACCGCCGGGTTCCCGGCGCGGACCGCCGCCCCCTCGGTTCCGACGAACAGCACCCGGTCCAGGTCGCGGGTCGCTTCGCCGAGGGCGCGGTGGTGCCGGGCGCTCTCCACCCCCAGCTCGCGCATGTCGCCGAGCAGCGCCAGGCGGGGCGCCGGTCCGGCCCGCAACGTCGCCAGGGCGTCGGGCACCGAGGCGGGGTTCGCATTGTAGGCGTCGTCGATGACGGTGCGCCCGCCGGCACGCCGGACGGTGAGCCGGCCCTCCTCGAGCGTCGCCTGCGCGAGGCGGCCGGCGGCGTCCGGAAGCGCCCGTCCGAGCGCCTCGGCGACGGCCAGTGCCCCGACCGCGCTCTCGGCCGCGCCGCGACCGAGGCAGGGGAGGGGCACCTGCAGAACCGTCGGCCGCAGAAGCTCGAGGACCGGCGCGAGCGGCTCGCCGCCGAGCCGCCCCACGAACTCCGCCGCGGCCGTACCTTCGGGGGCGGTCGCCGCGTCGCTCAGGGCGTACGGCACCGTGCGCTCCGCCAGGTCGGCCGCCAGGTCGGGCCAGGTCCGCGCCGCCGCGAAGGCGCGCGGCGCGGCGCGCAGCAGCACCGACTTCTCGCGCGCCACGCCGGCGCGGTCGCCGAGGGCGTCGAGGTGGCTGGGGCCGATCACCGTCAGCAGCGCGAGGTCGGGTCGGACCAGGACGGCCAGGTCGGCCATCTCGCCCGGTCGGTCGATGCCGAGCTCGAGCACGAGCGGCCGCCGGCGCCCGTCGGCGTGGGCGCGGATCAGGCGTCCGGCGAGCGCATGCGGGGTGTTCAGGTTCCCTTCGCTGGCGTCGGCGTCGAGCGCGGCGGCCAGCAGGCCCTTGGCGGTGGTCTTGCCGGCGGAGCCGGTGACGGCGACCACCGGTCCGCGCAGGCGTGCCCGCGCCCAGCCGCCGAGGCGCAACAGGGCCGCACCCGGGTCGCGGACGTGGAGGCCGCGCGGATGCGGCCGATCGGACACGACCCAGGCGGCGCCCGCCTCGAGGGCGGCGTCGGCGTGCTCGATCCCGTGCCCGGCGGCGCCCGGCAGGGCGAAGAAGAGGTCGCCGGGGCGGACGCGTCCGCTGTGGTGCGTCGCTCCGTGGATCGGTCCGGCGTCGACGCCGGGAGCGGCCGTACCGAGGAGGGCGGCGACCTGGGCCAGGGTCCAGGGGCGGGGGGTAGGGGAAACGTCCGATGGGGCCATGGCGGTCCCCTACGCTACCCGGCCGTCCGGCCGCGCGTGCGGCCGACGCGACCGGTCACGGGAGGTCGGTGGCTCCGGCGATCAGCGGGTCCGGTTCGGGCGCGACGCCCCAGTGCGCGACGACCTCGCTGCCGATGGCGCGGAAGAGCGGCGCGGCGACGTAGGTGCTCGAGGTGTTGACGCGTGGCTTCTGGAGCATCACGACCATCACCACCTCCGGGGCGTCGGCGGGGAAGAAGCCGGCGAAGGTGAGGGAGTACCAGCCGTCCGGGTAGGTGCCGTGCTCCGACGACCAGATGTCGGCGGTGCCGGTCTTGCCCGCGGTGCGGACGCCGGGGATGCGCGAGGCGTTCAGCCCGCTGCCCTCGACGGTGTGGATCAGCATGTCGCGGACGGTGCGGGACACGTCGGCGTCGAGCACGCGGCGCCGGTCGAGCGGTTCCTCGGCCTCGACCAGGCGCGGGGCGACGTAGACGCCGTCGTTCGCGAACACCGAGTAGGCGGCGGCGAGCTGGAGGGGGGTGGTCGTCATCGCCTGGCCGATCGTGATGCTCGCCTGATCCTGCGGCACCCAGGCGTCGGGATCGACGATCGAGCCGGGCCGGGTGAACGCCGAGCGCATCGGGACCGAGGCGTCGAACCCGAAGTGGCGGTACCAGGCGTGCAGCTCGTGGGGCGCGAACCGTTCGGTGAGGCGCAGCATGGCGGTGTTGCTGCTGTAGCGGAGCACGTCGGAGGCGTCCAGGACCGGGTCGTGGACGGCGACGTCGCGGAACGTCTTGGCGCCGACGCGCAGGGTGGGCGGGGCGTCGATCGGCTCGGTGGCGTCGAGGCGCCCGGCCTGCAACAACGAGGCGATCACGAACGGCTTCATGACGGAGCCCGGTTCGTACTGGTTGAGGAACGCCTGGTTCGTCATGGCGAGCCGGTCGGCGCCGGAACGGTCGTTCGGGTCGAAGGTCGGGTGGCTGGCGGCGGCGAGGATTCGGCCGCTGCCGACCTCGAGCATCACGACCGACCCGTTCTCCGCCTCGTGCTCCTCGATCGCCGCGGCGAGGTGGCGTTCCGAAGCGGACTGCAGTACCGGATCGAGGGTGACGACCGCGTCGGCGCCGGTCTGCAGGTGGGCGTCGAGGGCGTACTCGAGTCCCTCGAGCCCGTAGCGACCGTCCGGCTGGACGCGGCCGCTGAAGCCGATCGTCTGCGCCGCGAGGGTGCCCTGGGGCCAGCGGCGGGCGTCGACGGAGCCTTCGGCGAAGACGGTGCCGTCCCCGGTGACGATGCGGCCCCGTTCCGGTGCGACCGTCGGCGGCGTGGGCCAGATCGGGGCGCCGGTCTGCTGCATGCCGAAGCCGAAGAGCGAGGTCACGAGCGGCAGCGCGAACAGCAGGAGCAGCAACGGTCGCCGCGTCAGCCGCAGTTCGAGCGTCTCCGGTGGGGTTCCTTCGCGGGTCACCGCCATACGGTCCGTACCTCCACTCCGCCGCCCGCATCGGGCGCCGGTTCCGGCGCGGGCAGCGCCAGCACGTGTTCGCTCGTTTCCGCCTCGGGGGCGGGCACCATCCCGTGCTCCTGGGCCCAGCGCGCCACCGCCAGCGGTCCTTGGACGGCGGTCGCTTCGGCGCGCAGGGCGATCCCTTCGCGGCGGATCCGCTCCCGCTCGTCGATCAGGGCGAGCTCCTCGGCGAGCAGCCGTTGGTTCTGCGCGCCGAGCGCGGCGAGGACCAGGGCGAGGACCAGGTAGGCGGGCACGGCCCGCAGCAGCATCCGGCGGATCACGGCCGTTCCTCCCGCGGATCGTTCGCCGCTTCGGACCGCTTCTCGGCGACGCGCAGCTTGGCGGCGCGGGCGCGCGGGTTGGCGGCGATCTCGGCGTCGCTGGCGGTGCGGGGACGCTTCGTGCACGGTTCGAGCCGCCGAGCGCCGCGGAAGTGGTGCTTCACGATCCGGTCCTCGAGGCTGTGGTAGGCGATCACGGCCAGGCGGCCGCCCGGCGCCAGCGCCCGCGCCGCCGCTTCGAGGCCCTCCTCGAGGGCGGCGAGCTCGTCGTTGACGACGATGCGGAGCGCTTGGAAGGTGCGTCGGGCGGGGTGGTCGCGGCGCGGACCGCCGGGGTACGCCGCGCGGATCACCTCGGCGAGCTCGCCGGTGGTCCGGATCGGGCGCTCCTCGCGGGCGGCGACGATGGCGCGGGCCAGCCGTCGGCTGTGCCGCTCCTCTCCGTAGCGGTGGAGGATCGCGGCGAGGCGTGGCTCGTCGAGCTCGGCGACGAGGTCGGCCGCGGAGGGGCCGCGGCCGCTCATGCGCATGTCGAGCGGCCCGTCGTGGCGGAAGGCGAAGCCGCGCTCCCCCTCGTCGAGCTGCATCGACGACACGCCCAGGTCCATGAGCACCCCGTGCGGCGCCGGGACGTCGGCCTGGGCGAGGAGCGTCTCGAGTTCGCGGAAGTCGCCGGCGACGAAGCGCAAGTTCGGGTCCATGATCGCTGCGGCGCGCGCTTCGGCGCTCGGGTCGCGGTCGATCGCCAGCACCGGCGATCCGGCCGCGAGGAGGGCGCGGGCGTGCCCGCCGGCGCCGAAGGTGGCGTCGACCATCCAGCGGTCCGGTCCGGGCGCGAGCGCCTCGACGCAGGCGTCGAGCAGGACCGGGAGGTGGGGAGCGGCGGCCGGGGTCATCCGATCAGCTCCGAGAGCAGTTCCGGTGCGGGGGGTTGCTCCTGGACCTCTTCGAGGCTGGCGTGGAAGCGGCGTTCGTTCCACAGCTCGAGCCGGTTGGGCGCGCCGGCCACGATCACCGGGGCGCGGCCGGATTCGATCTCGGCGAAGGTCCTGAGGGTCGCGGGCAGCGAGATGCGGCCGGCGCCGTCGAGCTTGGCCTTGGCGGCCCCGCTGTAGAAGAAGCGGACGAAGGCGCGGGCGTCGCGGTCGGTGAGCGGAAGCTCCTCGAGGCGCGCCTCGATCCGGCGCCAGGCGCCGATCGGAAAGACGTAGAGGCAGCCCTCCATGCCGCGGGTGACGACCATTCCGTCCTCGACGAACTCGCGGAACGCCGGGGGCACGATGACGCGTCCCTTGTCGTCGACCGCGTACTGGTACTCGCCGAACGGCATCGTTCCCCCAAATCCCCACCTCGGCCGCGGCGGGAGCCGCGGTCGCGAGCGCCGGATCGGCGCCGCGCGAGGCGTCGTGGACGGGCGTTCCCCGTGATGACCGAGTGTAGCACGGATATACCACCTGTTCCCACAATTTCCCACATCTCGATCTCATCCACCCCCCGTGTGCGCCTCCGCTCCCACGGCCACGGCCGACGGGACGGTCGCCCGCGCCCGGTCGCGCGGGTGGGGATCGGTGGGGGCGGCGCGGCGCCGGGTCGGCGGCGGGTCGGGAAGGCACGACGAAGGAGCGCGGGCGGAAGGCACGCCTTCCGCCCGCGCGGTCGCAGGTGGACCTGTAAGCCGGGTTCTGTCGCCGCCCCGAAGGGCGGGTCCGATCATCTATCTGGGACGCACGTCGCCGTGCGCCTCGAGCGGTCGACCCGGAGATGCGTAGCGGGCCGGGCGAGCCCTCTCTCCATATCGGACCTTGCACCGGGTGGGGTTTACCTAGCTGCCCCCGTCTCCGGGGGCACTGGTGCGCTCTTACCGCACCGTTTCACCCTTACCGCGCCGAAGCGCGGCGGTCTGCTTTCTGTTGCACGTGCCGTCGCCTTACGCGCCCAGCCGTTAGCTGGCACCCTGCCCTACGGTGCCCGGACTTTCCTCGGAGGTACCAGACCCCCGCGATCGGACGGTCCGCCCTGCGGATTAGGAAGGTAGCACGAGAACGGGCCCCGCCGTGTGTCGGCGGGGCCCGTTCTCGGAGCGGAGCGGCGGAGCGGTGCGGCGGCGCTCCGCGTCAGCGGAGGGGGTGGGTCACTCGTACGACTCGACGACGATCTCGCCGTCGACGATCGCCTGCCGGATGCCGTCGATCTGCTGCACCACGCTCTCCGGGATCAGCGCCTCGTTGTACTCGTCGAGCGCCCAGTCGACGCCGTTCTCGGCCAGGCCGAGCGACACCGTGCCCGCCGTGAACTCGTCGTTCACGACGTCCCAGGCGGCGTTCTCGGCCGCCACGTCGACGCGCTTGAGCATGCTCGTCAGGCCGTGGTTCAGGGTCGTGGGATCGCCGTCGGTGTCGCCCATGAAGTTCTGGTTGCTGTCGACGCCGATGAAGAAGAGCGGGTGGGCGTTCGCGCCGCAGGCGGCGTCGTACGCCGGGTAGGTGGGGACCTCACGCAGCGGCGTATCGCGGACGTTCGAGGAGGTGAAGCACATCTCTTCGGTGACGAAGTCGATCACGCCGTTGCCCGACGCGCCCGCGGCGGCGTAGATGATGTCGGCGCCCTGGGACCGCTGCGAGGCGGCGAGCTCCTTGGCGCGCGCCGGATCGTTCCACGCGGACGGGGTGGTACCGACGTAGTTGCTGACCACGCGGCAGTCGGGGCAGGCGGCGACGACGCCCTGCTGATAACCGATGTCGAAGTTGCGGATCAGGGGGATGTCCATTCCGCCGACGAAGCCGACGGTGCCGGTACGGCTCATCAGCCCGGCCAGGTAGCCGACCAGGAAGCCGCCCTCGTGCTCCTTGAAGAGCACGCTGCGGACGTTGTCCGCCTCGACCACGGCGTCGATCAGCACGTACGAGGTGAAGGCGAACTCGGACGACACGGAGGCGATCGAGTCGGCCTGGTTGAAGCCGGGGGCGATCACCAGCTCGGCGCCCTGCTCCGAGATGCTCCGGAGGCCCTGCGCCGAGGTGTCGGGGGTACCTTCGAACTCGAGCACGTCGATCTCGAAGCCGAGCTCGTTCTCGATGTCGGTCACGCCGCGGACCAGACCGTTCCAGGTTCCTTCGTTGAACGAACCGTCGAACTTGCCGCCGGCGTCGAAGACGATGCCGAACACGTAGTCCTGGGCCGACGCGAAGCCGAACGACAGGGCGGCCACCAAGAGGATGAGTCTGCGCATGGGTGGGTCCTCCAATGAGTTGCGAATGACGGACGTGGGTGGAACGTCGGGGGACGAACGGGTCTTCGTTCCGACCGCGAGTATAGCAACGTGCGCGCACCGGTTCGGCCGCACCGTCACGACGCCCCGCCTGGACGAGACGGTACGCTCGGGCCGTGCCCGAAGATCCCGCCGCCCGCGTCGACGAGCTGCGCGGCATCGTCCGCGCCGCGAACCACGCCTACTTCGTCCTGGACGATCCGAAGCTGAGCGACGCCGAGTACGACGCGGCGATGCGCGAGCTCCGCGACCTCGAGGAGCGCCACCCCGAACTCCGCAGCGATGCGTCGCCCACCGCCACGGTCGGCGCCCCGCCCGCGCCGGAGCTGCGCGCCCGGACGCACGACGCGCCGCTCCTCTCCCTCGACAACGCCTTCTCCGACGAGGAGCTCGACGCCTTCGAACGGCGGATCGAGCGGATCCTGGGGAGCGACGCGCCGGTCGTCTACCACCTCGAGCACAAGGTCGACGGCCTCTCCGTGAACGTGCACTACCGGGACGGACGGCTCGCCTGGGCGGCGACCCGCGGCGACGGAACCACCGGCGAAGAGATCACGCACAACCTGCGCGCCGTCGCCGGCATCCCCGAACGTCTGTCCGGCGTGCCGAGCCCGTTCGAGGTGCGGGGCGAGGTGTACCTCCCCAAGGAGGAGTTCCTCCGCATCAACCGCGAGCGCGAGGAGGAGGGGCTCGCGCCGTTCCGCAACCCGCGCAACGCCGCGGCCGGCACCGTCCGCCAGCTCGACCCGCAGGTCGCCGCCGAGCGCCGTCTCGAGGTCGTGTTCTACGGGGTGGGCCGGGTGGACGACCTGCCGGTGTCCGGGCAGGCCGAGCTCCTCGCCTGGCTCGCGAAGCGCGGCTTCCGGATCGACGGCCGCCGCGACCGGGTCACCGGCCTGGATCCGGCGCGCGACCGGATCCGATCGTGGAGCGAGACCCGCCACGAGCTTCCGTACGAAGCGGACGGCGTGGTCGTGAAGGTCGACGCCTTCGCGCTGCAACGGGAGCTGGGCGCCACCTCGCGCGCCCCGCGCTGGGCGATCGCCTGGAAGTTCCCCGCCGAGGAGGTCGAATCGGTGCTCCGCGGCATCACCGTCCAGGTGGGCCGGACCGGCAAGATCACACCGGTCGCCGAGCTCGACCCCCGCATCGTCGACGGCACGGAGGTGGCCCGCGCCACCCTCCACAACCCCGGGTTCGTCCGCGACCTCGACCTCCGCATCGGCGACGCGGTGGTCGTGCACAAGTCGGGGGGCATCATCCCCGAGATCGTGCGCGTGATCCCGGAACGCCGGCCGGTCGGGACCGAGGCGTGGACGACGCCGACGCACTGCCCGTCGTGCAGCGCCGAGCTGATCGAGGACGGGGCCAACCTGCGCTGCGTGAACCCCGACTGTCCCGCCCAGCTGAAGGAGCGGCTGGGGCATTGGGCCGGCCGCAAGGCGCTCGACGTCGACGGACTGGGCGAACGGAGCGTGGCGCAGTTCCTCGAGCACGGACTGGTGCGGGCGCTGCCCGACCTGTACGACCTGACCGAGGAGCGCCTGGTCGCGCTCGACGGTTGGGGACCGGTCTCCGCCCGAGCGCTGCTCGCCGAGCTCGACCGCACCCGGACCGCTCCCCTCGACCGGTTCCTGGTCGCGCTCGGACTGCCCCAGGTCGGTCCGCGCACCGCGCAGGCGCTCGCGCACCGCTTCGGTACGCTCGATGCGCTCCTCGAAGCGGACTCGGAGACGCTTCAGGCGGTGCCGGACGTGGGGGAGACGACCGCCGTGCTGATCCGCGACGCGCTCGACGCGCCCGCGCTGCGGGCCACGCTCGACGGGCTGCGTGCCCGGGGCGTCTGGCCCGAGGACGCCGCGCGACGCCGCGGCAGCGACGCGCTGCACGGGATCTCGGTGGTGCTCACCGGGGCCCTGAGCCGGCCGCGCGAACGGATCCAGGCCGACCTCGAGGCGCTCGGCGCGCGCGTCACCGGCTCCGTCAGCGGCAAGACCGACCTGGTGGTGGCGGGCGAGGCGCCGGGGGGCAAGGTCGACAAGGCGCACGCGCTCGGCGTGCCGGTCGCGACCGAGGAGGAGCTGACCGCGTTCGTCCGGGAGCGGGGCGGCGACTGGCCGCCCGTGGCGCCGGAGGGCTGACGCCGCCGTACCGGCCCCGGGCCGCGGCGCTCGCGCCACCCTCGGCCGCGGGCGGTCCGGCCCCGGGGGCCGTCAGAACAGGATCGTGTCCCAGCCGAGCTCGTCGAGCGGCCGAAAGACGTCGGCGTACTCCATCAGCACGCCCGCCGACTGGTTGCGGAACATCGCCACCTCGACCTGCTTGCCCTGGCGCTTGATCGCCTCGACCAGCTCGACGTAGTCGCCGTCGCCGGAGACGAGGACCGCCTCGTCGTAGGCGTCGGCGTAGGCGAGGCTCAGCGCCTCGACCGCGATCGAGACGTCGATCCCCTTCTCGACCAGCGAGCCGTCGTGGCGGCGGTGCAGGCGACCCAGGCGGACCGTGACGTACGGGATCCGGCGCAGGCTCTCGAAGAAGCGGGACTGGCCGTCGCGAAGGTCCTCGTCGTAGTCCTCGGTCAGCGGCGCGTTGTAGTAGTAGCACCGGACCAGGTAGCGCTCGTGGCGCAACTGCGAGATCAGCTCACCGAGGTTGACGCGCGTGTTCGAAAGGTTCTCGCGCATTCCGTTGTAGAGATTGCTGCCGTCAATGAAGATTGCCAAACGCCTCTGCACGAACCACCTCTGAGAGAATCACGCACCGGACGGGCGAACGGCCGCAGCGACGGCCGAAACGAGCGAACGCCGCCCAGCATACCCCCGGCGTCGCGACGTCGGAGCGCGGTCGCGCTTGCTACCCTGACGCCATGACCATGCCCCGTACCCACGTCGAGTCGTTCGACCTGGACCACACCCGCGTGCGGGCCCCGTACGTGCGCCTGGCCGGCCGCACCGACGGCCCGCGCGGCGACCGCGTCAGCAAGTGGGACCTGCGGCTGCTGCAGCCGAACCGCGGCGAGATCCCGACCGGCCCCCTGCACACGATCGAGCACCTCCTCGCCGGCTACCTGCGCGACGCGCTCGAGGACCTCGGCGCGAGCGGCGCCGGGTCCGAGCTGATCGACGCCAGTCCGATGGGCTGCCGTACCGGCTTCTACCTGACCCTGATGGGCGAACCGGAAGCCGACACGGTCCGGGAGGCGTGCCTGCGCGCGCTGCGGGCGGTCTCGACGCACGACGGTCCGATCCCCGGCTGTTCGCCGGAGCGGTGCGGCAACTGGCGCGACCACTCGCTGCCCGGCGCCGTCGCCTGGGCCGAAGCGGTCCTCGAGGAGCCGATGATCGTGCAGGAGACGATCCCGATCCGCTGAACCCGGCGTCGCGGCCGGGGACGCGGCCGACCGCGCGCGGCGGGCACAGGGCTCTCATGAAGGCGCGTGGCATGCTCGCCTCCATGGAGCGTCGCCCCCTGATCCTGATCGTCGAGGACGAAAAGGAGATCGCGAAGTTCATCGATCTCGAGCTGCAGGCCGAGGAGTACGAGACGGTCGTCACCTACGACGGCGTCACCGGCCTCAGCAAGTTCC
>SLSQ01000294.1 GCA_007130355.1 Trueperaceae bacterium | reverse complement strand
GGACGCCCCGCCGCGACGGCCGGCGCACGCCGCGGCGGCCCTCGAGGCGGCCTGGGAGCGGACCGACCTGGAGGCGCGGATCGCGTCGCTCGCGATCGATCTCGACCGGACGTGCGCCGCCGCCTCGGCCCGCTGAGGAGGACCGGACCGCACGGCGGCGCGCGCCTCGGCGCGATATCGTCGCCGGCGTGTCCGACCGCCCCTCCGTCGCCCGCCCGCGCCCCGAACCCCTCGACGCCCTGATCGTGGGGGGCGGCGTCGCCGGCCTGGCGCTCGCGGCGCTCCTCAAGCGCCGACGCCCTTCGTGGACGATCCGGATCCTCGAGGCGCAGGCACGGCCGGGCGGCACCGTCGGCTCGATCCGCCACGACGGGTTCACCACCGACGTAGGGCCGATCGGCGCGCTCGACGATGCGGACGGCGTCGTGCCGCTCGCCCGCGAGCTCGGCCTCGCGCCGGTGCCGGCCGCCCCCGAGGCGTCGCGGCGCTGGGTCTGGGCGAACGGGGGGCTTAGGCCGCTGCCGACGTCGCCGCCCTCCTTCCTCGCCAGCGAGCTGCTCGGCCCGGCGGCCAAGCTCCGCGCGCTCGCCGAACCGCTCGTGCCCGCAGCCGACCGCGAGGAGTCGGTCCACGCCTTCCTCATCCGCCGCTTCGGGTACGGCGTCGCCCGCGCCCTGGCCGAAGCGGCGGTCCTCGGCGTCTCCGGGGGCGACCCGACCCGCCTCTCGCTCGACGCGCTCTTCCCCTCCGTACGCGACCTCGAACGGCGGCACGGAAGCGTCCTGGTCGGCGCCTTGCGCAAGGCCCGCGAGGCCAAGACCCGCGCCGCAGCGACCGCCGGCGCCGCCCCACGACCGCGGCTGCACGGCTTCGGTGCGGAGGGGATGCAGGCGTGGGTCGACGCGTTGGCCGGCGACGCCGGCGAGGCCCTCCGCACGGAGGCGCCGGTCGAGCGTCTCGAGCGCAGCCCCTCCGGAACGACCCACGTCACGACCGCGGACGGGGCGCGCCTGGAGGCTCGGCGCACGGCGTTGGCGGTGCCGCCGCACGCCGCCGCCGCGCTCGTGGGCCGCGCCCTCCCGGAGGTCGCGGCCGGGCTCGCGGCGATGCGTTCGGCCCCGATGAGGGTGGTCGGCCTCGGCTACCACCGGATCGACGTGCCGCACCCCCTCGACGGGTTCGGGTTCCTGATCCCGCGCGACCGAGGGGTGCGGAGCCTGGGGGTGCTGTTCGGATCGAGTCTCTTCCCGGGGCAGGCGCCCCCCGAGCACGTCCACCTGCGCGTCCTCGCGGGGGGTGTGCGCGACCCGGAGGCGGCGGAGCTGAGCGACGACGCCGCCCTCGCCTTCGTGCGGCGCGACCTGCGGGTCACGCTCGGGGTCGACGCGGCGCCGGTGTCGCTGCGGCAGGTGCGCTGGGCGCGCGCGATCCCGCAAGCGGAGCTGGGGCACGCCGAACGGGTGGCGTCGTGGCGGGCGGCCCTTCAGGAGCGCCTCGGCGTCACCCTGCTGGGCGCCGCCTACGGCGGCATCGGCCTCAACGGAGCGGTGCGCGACGCGCGACGGGTCGCGCAGGCGTGGGCGCCGGAACCGGCGCAGGAGCCGGAACGCTCCGGCTGACGCGTGCCGTGCGGCCCGAACGTGCTAGAGTGCCGAGTTGCCGCCTCGCGGCGGCGACCCGTTCCCGGGCGGCGCGCCCGACCGAGCGGATCGGACCGGTTCCGATCCGCGACCTTCGGTGCGTGCGCGCGGGGCCGAACGCCCACGACGGAAGGAGGTGACCGAATGGACAAGACCGCCGAGTACGATCTGAACGTCATTCTGGATCCGGGACTCACCGAGGCGCAGGTCCAGACCGAGAAGGACGCCGTCGACGCCCAGATCCAGCGCGCCGGCGGCGAGACGCTGAACCTCGACGAGTGGGGCGCGACCCGCCTGGCCTACCCGATCCGGAAGCTGAACGAAGGCTACTTCCTGATCTACCGCCTGAAGCTGGCGCTGAACACGCCCAAGACGATCGAGGCGAACCTGCGTCAGCGCGACAACGTCATGCGCGTGCTGGTCGTGAAGGACCGCCCCGAATGGCGCACCGCGAAGCCGAAGACGCCGGCCACGGAAGCGGCCGCCTGAGGGTCGCCGCACGGCGACCGTGCTCCGCTCCGTTCGGTTCCCGATCCCCGCGGACCGAACCGGGTAGGCGCACCGGACACGAACCGAGGAGACCATGGCACGAGGACTCAATCACGTGATGCTGGCCGGAACGCTGGTCCAGGAGCCGGAGATGCGCTACACCCCCGGTGGGTTGGCGATCCTCGAGCTGAACCTGGCCGGGAACGACCATGTGATCGGCGACGACGGCAAGGAGCGCGAGCTGGCCTGGTACCACCGGGCCACCGTGTTCGGTGCCCAGGCCGAGATGCTGGCCGATCAGCTGCACGCGAACGATCCCGTGTTCGCCGAAGGGCGCCTGGACTACCGCTCGTGGGAGAGCCCCGAGGGGCAACGCCGCGCCGCGCTCGACGTGGTCGCGACCCGGGTCGAGGCGATGACCTTCGGACCGAGGAGCGGCGAGACCACGGTGCAGGACAGCCGTGGCCAGGAACGCCTCCGCGACGCCCTGAACCAGGTGACGATCGTGGGCAACCTCACCCGCGACGCGGAACTCCGCTACACGCCCAACGGCGCGGCGGTGACCCGCTTCAGCGTGGCGGTGAACGAGCGCTTCCGTGACCGCAACGGCCAGGACCAGGAACGCACCCACTTCGTGGACGTGAACGTCTGGCGCGAACTGGCCGAAGGCTGCGCGGAGCTCGCGAAGGGCGACCCGGTGTTCGTCATCGGTCGCCTGGTCAACGATTCGTGGACGGACAAGGAAGGCAACCGGCGCTTCACGACGCGCATCGAAGGGTCGCGCGTGGAGTTCCTGACCCGCGGTCCCGGAGCTGGTGGATCCGGAACCCGCCGCGGACCGTCGCCCGACAAGGACGACGCCCGCGGCG
>SLSQ01000312.1 GCA_007130355.1 Trueperaceae bacterium | reverse complement strand
GCGGAACGAGGCGGGCCTGCACGAAGCGAACGCCGCCGGCACCGAACGAGTCGCGCGGGCCGCGCTCGGGGCCGGCGTCGAGCGGTTCGTGCACGTCAGCAGTCTGGCGGCGCGCGGTCCGGACGGCGCGAGCGGGCCGGCGACCGGGTACGGACGCTCCAAGCTCGAGGGCGAACGGTGGCTGCGGGCGCTCGCGCCGGACGGGTGGGCCACCACGCTGCGGCCGTCCGCCGTCTACGGGCCGGGCGACCGCGACCTGCTCCCGCTCTTCCGGGCCGCCGGGGCCGGCCTGCTGCCGACGCCGCCCGCCGCGCTGCGGCTGCAACCGGTCCACGGCGACGACCTCGCCGAACTGATCGCCCGGGCGGTGCTCGCGACCGAACCGCTCCCGTTCGGTCCCTGGCCGGTCGCCGAGCCGCGCGCCTACCGCTGGGACGAGGCGGCACGGGCGTTCGCGCAGGCGGTCGGCCGCCCGAACCTGCGGGTGGTGCCGCTGCCGCCGGTCGCCTTCCGCTTCGCGGCGTACGCGAACGAAGCGTTCGCGTGGGCGACCCGGACCGCGCCGACCTTCGACCTGCGGCGCGCCCGGGACCTGTCGGAACGGTCGTACACCTGCGACCCGGGGCCGACCGGACGGGCGTTCGGCTGGACGGCCGCCACGCCGCTCGAGCGCGGGGCGGCCGGCACCGCCGCCTGGTACCGCGCGGAGGGCTGGATGTGACGCCCGAGGGGGGACGACCGCACGTCCTGTTCGCCGCGATCTCGGTCGGGAACGGGCACCGCATGGCGGCCGAGGCCGGCGCCCGCTGGCTCGAGGCGGAGGCGCCCGGCCGCTTCGAACGCACCGTCGTCGACTTCACCTCCGAGGTCGGCGATCACGCGCTCGACCGTCGCCACAAGCGGTCGTGGCGCTGGATGCTGCGCTGGCCGTGGACGGCGTACTGGGGCCAGCGCCTGGTCGACGACCTGGTCCCCTCCTCCTGGAGCCGCGCGGTCCAGAGCCGCATGATGCACGGGCACGCGCGCAGCGCGGCGCGTTGGCTCGCGGACCGCGACGATGCGCTGATCGTGTGCACCCATTTCTTCACCGCGCACGCGCTCTCGGTCGCGCGCCGTCGGCACGGACTCGCGACCCCCGTGGTCGTGGTCAACCCGGACGCGATGGACGCCCACGCCCTCTGGGCCGCCCCGGACCTCGACGGCTACGTCGTCTACGGCGACGCCGCGGCCCGGGACCTCGCCCGGCACGGGGTGCCGGAGGCGCGGATCCACGTCGTGCCGCCCCTGCTCCGCCCCGAGTTCCTCGGCCCGGCCGAGGACGCCGACCGCGGCGCGGCGCGGCGGGAGCTGGAGCTGCCCACCGACGGCTTCGTGGCGCTCTGGAGCGCCGGCGGCGAGGGGATCGGAGGGCCGCTTCCGGAGGTGGTGCGGCGGTGGCCGCGCGCAGGCCGGGGCGAGGCCGACCGGCCGGTCACGATCGTGGCGCTGTGCGGCCGCAACGAACGGTCGCGCCGCCGCCTCGAACGGCTCGCGAGCGAGGCGCCGCCCGGCCTCCGGCTGCTGCCGCTCGGCTTTCGCGACGACGTCCGCCGCCTCCTCGCCGCCAGCGACGTGGTGGTCGGCAAGGCCGGGCCGGCGTCGACGCTCGAGGCGCTGATCAGCGGCCGGCCGGTGCTGTTCACAGGCTTCGCCGCCGCGAACGAGAAGGCGGTCGTCGACGCCGTTCTCGCCGCCGGCGCCGGCACCCTCGAACGCCGTCCCGCGGCGATCGCCTCCCTGCTGGACCGCTGGGCCGCCGACCCCGAGGCGACGGCGGCGTTGCGGAACGGCGTCGCCCGGATGGAGGTCCGCAACGGCGGACCGGAGTTCGCCCGCCTTCTCCTGGACCGCTTCCTCGCGGTGGCCTAGGTCGCGGTCCCACGGCCCCCTTCCCGGTTAGAACCAGCGGCATCGTCGCCCGCCTCGCCCTCCGCAACGCGCTCCGGCACCCGTCGCGCTCCCTGGCCGCCGCGGTCGGCGTGGCCGTCGCGGTCGCCGCGGTGCTCGCCACCGGCAGCGTCGGCGCGAACGTCCAGGCGAACCTCCGGGCCGAGTTCGAGGCCGCGTCCGGTCCCGCGGCGCTGCGGATCGGTCCGGGCGCGGACGGACGCGCGGTGCTCGAGGTGGGGCCGGCGACCGACGCGGTGCGCGACGTGCCGGGCGTCCGTGCGGTCGTGCCCGTCCTGAACGAACGCGTCGAGCCGCTGCGGCCGGAGGCGGGGACGGACGCCTTCCGCTCGGGCAGCGACACCGGACTCGAACTGAGCGGCCGGACGATGGGAACGCCGGAACTGCTGCCGGCGCGCCTCGTGGGCGGCCGCTGGCCGGAGCCCGGCCGGCCGGAGGCGGCGTTCTCCGCCGCCTTCGCCGAGGCGATGGCGTGGAAGGTCGGCGACGACGTCACGCTGCGCACCCGCTTCGGTCCCCTCCCCTTGACGCTGGTCGGCCTGCTCGACTCCGGCTACGCCTACGGGGCCGCGAACGGCACGCGGGTCGGCCTCACGTCGCTCGAGACGCTCCAGGAGGCGCTGCACCTGGACGGACGCGCCTCCCGACTCGACGCGTTCGTGGCGCCGGACGCCGAGCGCAGCGCCGTGCACGCCACGCTCGAGGGGCGCGCCGCCGGTCGCTGGTCGGTCGAACCTCCACCCGGCGTGGCGGAGGCGCCCACCGGCGCGCTCGAGTCGCTCCGCTCCGGACTCGCGGTGGTGACGGCGAACCTGCTGGTCCTGGGGGCGTTCGTGACATACGCCACCACCCTCGCCTCGGTGCGGGAGCGCGTCCGCGAGCATGCGCTGCTCCGCACGCTCGGTCTCGGGCGCCGCGCGGTGCGCCGGGTCGCGCTGACCGAGGCCGCCGTCGTCGGGGCGGTGGGCGCGGCGCTCGGGATCGCGCTCGGTTGGGGGCTCGCCTGGCTCCTCGCGCACCTGAACGGAGCGGTCGCGGGGTTCGAGGTGCGGTCGGTCGTCG
>SLSQ01000119.1 GCA_007130355.1 Trueperaceae bacterium | reverse complement strand
GCTGCAGTCCCGCCGCTCCGCGCTGTACGAGGCCCGCGCGCTGCACCACGCCCTGCCGGCCGGCGCCGGACCGCTGTTCGACGGCCTGCCGCCGCTGCCGCCGCTCGCCGCGCTCGACCTGGCCGAACGGACCGTCTGGGACCACCGCGCGAAGGGCCTGAGCGAACGGGGCGTGCACCCCGCCGACCTGATCCGGCGCGAGCTGTTGGACCTGGGCGCCGCGCCGCTGGCCCGCGCGCGCGAGGGCGAGGTCCGGACCGGCGGGCTGATCGTGGCGCGCCAGAAGCCGCCCACCGCCAAGGGGTTCGCGTTCTTCGTGATCGAGGACGGTCCCGACCGCGCGCAGGTGGTCGTGCCGCCCGACCTGTGGGACGCGCAGTGGCGGGTCCTGCGCGACGCCCGCATGCTGGTCGTCGACGGCGTGCTGCAGCGCGTCGGGCACGCTTGGACGATCCGCGCCCGCGCCGTCGCCGGCCTGGCCGGGCCGGTCGCGGTGCGCGGGTACCACTACGGGGGTGGGGCGGCGTGAGCCGTGCGCCTCAGCCCAACGCGTCGTCGACGTGGATGGCGCGCGCGACCAGGACCGCCAGGTCCTCCTCGATCCGCGCCGAAGTCAGGTCCTCGAGCTTCAGGCGTTCCGACTCCTGGCCCTCCTGCGCGAACGCGTCGCCGTCGCCGCCGCCCACCGAGCGTTCCGCCAGCACGCGCTCGGCCGGGGGGTCGGCGAGGTAGCGGAGGGTCGCGCGACCGAGCGAAGGACCGTCCTCCTTGGCGTCGCCCGGCCGCATCTCGAACCGGATCCACGGCGGACCCTCCTCGGGCGTCGACGCGTCGCGGACGCGGCCCTCGAACCCGTGCGCATCGACGGTCCGCGCCGCCGTCTCGAACGCCGGCCGCACGCGTTCCTGCGCCTGCTCCACGAACGCTGCGACGAAGGCCGCCCGCTTACGGCGGACCGCCTCGCGTCGTTCCCGCTCGAGCCGCACCCGCTCGGCGCGAATGTCGAAGAGGGCTTCGAGACGGTCCCGCAACGGATCGTTCCGGTCTGCTTCGCTCACGGTCCGTTCCTCCTCTTCGTTCGGCCTCACCGCTCGGGCACGATCCGACACGCGCCGCGCGTCGCGAACGGCCCGTCGTGCGCGATCACCACTTCGAGCGTCACCGATCCGCCGTTCCCGCCCGGCACCCGCGTTCGGTTGCCGCTCTCGGTGGTGATCCACTCCGGACGGGCGACGCCGTACGCCTGCAGGTGCGCGTCCATCGTGCGGGTGGCGGTCTCGAGCGTCGTGCCGCCGAGGACGAAGCAGAAACCGGACTCCTGCAGGTCCAGAAGGCACGGGCGCATCTCGCCCGAACGCTCCGCCAGGTACGAGGCGAGCAGTTCGCCGCACGGCGCGGCGGCCAGCGCGGTCCCCGAACCGACCACGGCCACGACCGCGACCGCGCGCAGCGCGGCGCGACGGGCACGGCTTCCGAGGGCGTGGAGCAGGTTCGTCACGATCGCTGCCCAGGCTACCAACTCGCGACGCAGTTCGGGCGGCCCGAGCGGACGCGGCGGCCGCTCAGCGACGCGGTCCCGCCACGCCGAAGGCGAACGCCGCGCTCCAGCTCCGTTCCTCTCCGGGGCGTACGGTCCAGCCGTCCGGATCGAACGCCAGCGGAAGCCGCTGCGGTTCGAGCGCCACGCCCGCGCCGCGGGGGTACGGCGCGCCGGAAGGCCCCACCGCGCTCCCGTCCAAGCCGCTGCCGGTGTAGACCTGCAGGCACGGCTCGCCGGTCCGGACCGTGAGGGTCCGTCCGGAGGCGGGCTCCTCGAGGAACGCCGCCTCCCGCGCGAGGCCCGGGACTCCCTCCACCCCTCCGTCCTCGAGCAGGAAGGCGTGGTCGACGTCTCCGGGGAACGCGGCCAGCGGGGGCGCGTCGGGAACGACGGAGCCGATCGTGCGCGGACGCCTCAGGTCGAGGGACGACCCGTCGAGCGACCGCCGCCGCCCGGTCGCCACCCGGTCGGACGCGGTCTCGGCGACGGCGTCCGCCGCCACGCTCAGGCGGTGGCCGTGCACCGATCCCCGCCCCTCCCCCGCCAGGTTCCAGGTGGCGTGATGGGTCGGGTTCGCGATCAGCGGAGCGTCCGCGCGCACGCGGATGTGGACGAGGAGCTCGTGCCGGACGGTCCAGACGTACCGCACGCGGACCTCGGCCCGACCGGGGTGGCCCTGATCGCCGTCGGGCGACGCGAGCGCCATCTCGACCCAGGCCGAACTCGCGTCGCTGCCGCGGGCGACCGTCCGCCACCGGCGCCGGTGCCAACCGTCCGGTCCGCCGTGCAGGTGGTGCCGGCCCTCGTTCGCCGGCAACGCCACCCGCCGTCCGTCGAGCTCGTAGCGCGCGCCGCCGATCCGGCCGGCGGTGCGCCCGACCACGGCCCCGAGGTACGCCCGGTTCGTCCGGTAGGCGCGCGGCGCACGGTGCGCGAGCGTCACGTTCGCGAGTCGGCCCTCGCGATCGGGCACGAGGACCTCGACCCACGCCGCACCGGTCTCGATCACGCGCACGCCGCTCCCGTCCGGCGCCGAAAGCCGGTGGCACGGCGCCGGATCGGAGGCCGGGCCGTACCGTTCGGTCCGCAGCGCGCAGGGAGGCATGACGTCGCCACGGTACCCGCGACCCGCGAGGCCGGGCGCCGGTCGACGCTGCGCGACGTGCGAGGGAGACGCGGCGCACCGACCGCACGCCCGACGGCGCGTAGGGTGACGGTCATGGAACCGATCGAGGTGCCGACCGTGGACCGGACCGTGGAGCCGACCGTGCAGCACGTGGCGACCGCGGTCCCGCCGTTCGCGTACGACCAGCAGACCGCCCATCGCGTGATGCGGGCCTGGATCGGCGGCGACCGGCGTACCGACCGTCTCTTGCACCGGATCTACGGCGCCTCGGGGATCGAGCGGCGGGGCTCGGTGGTCGGCGACTTCGCGCGCTTCGTGGACAGCGGCGCCGGCGCCGGCGCCGGCGCG
>SLSQ01000193.1 GCA_007130355.1 Trueperaceae bacterium | reverse complement strand
CGAGGTCGTCCGTGTTCGATGACCTGAGCCCCTGGACCTGGGTCGCCGCCGCCTGGTTGCAGCTGCTGATCGCCTACGGCGGGTACCTGGCCTACCTGCGCGGACGTGCCGAACGCGTCCGACGGTTCGAAGAGGAGACGGAATGAAACGCTTCGCCTACGCCGTCGTCGGCATCGGTGTGCTCGCCTTCGCGGGCGTGCTGATCCAGCGCGCGCTGAGCGATTCGCTCGTGTACTTCATCCTGCCCAGCGAGTACGCCAGCGAGCCGCACCGCTACGACGAACGTCGAATTCGCCTGGGCGGCATCGTCGAACCGGGCACGATCGCCTTCGACGGCGACGAGCTCGTGCTCGCCTTCGACGTCACCGACAGCATCGAGACCTTCGCCGTCCGGCACCGCGGCACGCCGCCCGACCTGTTCCAGGAGAGCACCGGCGTGGTGATCGAGGGCCGCTTCGAGAACGGCGTGTTCCATAGCGACAACCTGCTGGTGAAGCACAGCGAGGTGTACGAAGCGCCCGAGGACGGGACCATCGACCTCGAGGAACTGAAGGACGCCTTGCAGTGATGCCGCTCTCCCTGGGCGAACTCGGCGGCGCGGCGCTCCTGCTGGCGCTCGCCTTCTCGGCCTGGGGCCTGGTGGGCGGAGCGATCGGCGCGATCCGACGCGACCCCCGCCTGCTCACCTCGGCGCGGATGGCGGCGTTCGCGACCTTCCTGGCCATGACCGCGGCGATCGCGATCATGGAGGTCGCGCTCCTCACCGACGACTTCAGCGTCTCCTACGTGGCCGACACCTCGCGCGTCGGCAGCCCGCTCTGGGTCAAAGTCGTCACCCTCTGGGCCGCGCTCGAAGGGTCGCTGCTCCTCTGGGGCTGGCTCCTCTCCGGCTACTGGGCGCTGCTCGCCTCCGTCGCGCCGAACACGCCGCTGCGGCCGTGGGCGCTCACGACGATGGCGGGCGTCCAGCTCTTCTTCGTGCTGGTCCCGGCCCTGATCGCGCCGCCGTTCCTGATCGTCGAGCCGGTCCCCCTCGACGGGCCCGGGCCGAACCCGCTGCTGCAGAACCACTGGATGATGGCGGTCCACCCGGTGCTGATGTACCTCGGCTTCGTCGGGCTGACGGTGCCGTTCTCGTACGCCATGGCGGCGTTGATCACCAAGCGGCCCGGCAGCGAGTGGATGGCCTCGACCCGACGCTGGACGCTGCTCGGCTGGGGCTTCCTGACCGCCGCGAACGTCACGGGCGGCTGGTGGAGCTACGAGGTGCTGGGCTGGGGCGGGTACTGGGCCTGGGATCCGGTCGAGAACGTCGCCATCATGCCGTGGCTCACCGCCACCGCGTTCGTGCACAGCGTGCAGGTGCAGGAGCGGCGTCGGATGCTCAAGGCGTGGAACCTGCTGCTGATCGTGCTGACCTTCTCGCTGACCCTGCTCGGCACCTTCCTGATCCGCAGCGGCGTGGTGAGCAGCGTGCACGCCTTCGGCGACGGGCCGGTCGGACCGTACTTCCTGGCGTTCTTCGTGCTGGTGATGTTCCTGTCGCTGTCCCTGCTGGCGCTCCGCTGGGACCAGGTCCGCGACCGCGCCGACCTGGACCACCCCGTCAGCCGTGAGGGAGCGTTCCTGGGAACCAACCTGCTGTTCCTCGCCCTCACCTTCGCGGTCCTGCTGGGCACCCTCTTCCCCCTGATCGTCGAAGCGGTGTCCGGCGCGCGGGTGACGGTCGGTGCGCCGTTCTTCGACCAGGCCACCCTGCCCCTATGGATGGGCGTGCTGGCGCTGATGGGGATCGGGCCGCTGCTGCCGTGGCGCCGCGCCCCCGACCAGACGCTGTTCCGCAACCTGGCCTGGATGACCGGCGCCGCCGTCGCGACCGCCGCGGTCGCCGCCGCGGTCGGCATGCGCGGCGTGTACCCGCTGCTCACCGTGGCGTTGGCGGCCTGGAACCTGGCCAGTCTGGCGCTCCTGCTGACCGGGGCGCTGGCCGCGCGCCTGCGGGCCCGACGCCAGAGCGTGGTGCAGGCGGTGCGGCGCTACGCGCACGAGAACAAGCGTCGCTTCGGCAGCATGATCGTGCACTTCGGCGTGGTGATGATGGCGGTCGCGATCATGGCCAGCAGCGCCTACCGCGTCGACGAGCAGATCCGCATCGACCTGGGCGGCAGCACCGAGTGGTACGGCTACACGCTCACCGCCGCCGACCGGTTCATGGACGCCACCGAAGCCCGCGTCCGCGCCGGCGCGGTGATCGACGTGCATCGCGACGGGCGGCGCGTGACCACCCTCACGCCGACGATCAACGTCTTCGCCGGCCAGTCGATGAGCGTCCCCACGCCCGACGTGCTCTACCGGCCGCTCTACGACATCTACCTGAACGTGGCCGCGAACATCGGTCCGGACCAGGAGTTCGTGGTGCTGCGCGCCGTGCGCAGCCCGTTGGTGACCTGGATCTGGGTCGCCGGCGTGGTGATGGCGATCGGGACCGTCTACGCCCTGACGCCGAGCGCCGGCGCCGCTCGCGAGACCCGGACGTCCAAGACCGAGGAGAGGGCGCAGGCATGACCCGTATCGTCCTGATCATCGCCGTCACCGGCGCGTTGGGCGGGCTGTTCCTCTACGGCCTGCTGCGCGGCGAACCGGACCGCGACATCCGGAGCGCCCGGCTCGATCGGCCGGCGCCGACCTTCGAACTGCCGCTCTACGCCCGCTACCAGGCCGAGTTCGGACCCACCTTCTCGAGCGCCGAAGCGCTCGGCGAGCGACCGATGGTCGTGAACTTCTGGGCCTCGTGGTGCGGTCCCTGTTACGAGGAGGCACCCGAGCTGCAGGAGGCGTGGCGCCGGCACGGCGACGAAGTCCAGTTCGTGGGGGTCCAGACCCAGGACCGCGGCAAACGGACCGAGGGACGTGCCTTCATCGACCAGTTCGACCTCGGCTTCCCCAACGTCATCGACGACGACAGCCGCCTCGGCATCGAGTACGGGCTGTTCGGCGTCCCCGAGACCTTCTTCGTCCGGTCCGACGGCACCGTGATGTACAAGCACGCCGGCCCCGTCTCGCTCGACGATCTCGAGACGCGGATCGCCGAGCTGACCGCTCCGTGAGCGTCCGCACCGCTCCCCACCCCGTTCGGTCGCCGTTCGCGCGGATCGCCGCCGCCCTGCTGATCGCGGTCGGCCTGGCGTCCGGCTCGGTCGCGGCGCAACCGACCGCCGGGCCGGGCGCCCAGATCGAGCTCGAATCGACGGTGTTCGACGTCGGCCGGCAGTTGCGCTGCCCCACCTGCGTCTCCGAGTCGGTCGCCGGATCGAACTCGGCGATCGCCACCGAGATGCGCAGCGAGATCCGCGAACTGCTCCAGGAGGGCCGGACCGAACGGGAGATCCTCGCCCTCTACCGAGAACGCTACGGCGACTGGATCCTGCTCGAGCCGCCGCGCGAGGGGATCCACCTCTGGGTCTGGGCGCTGCCCGCGATCGCGCTCGCCGCCGGCGTCGGCGGCCTGGCCCTGCTGATGGTCCGCTGGACCCGGGCCTCGAGGGCGGCCGAACGCGAGGAACCTCTCGACCCGGACGCCCGCCGCCGCGTCCGCGAAGCCCTGGAAGAGTCCGCATGACCGTACTCCTGATCATCGTGCTGGCCGCGGTCCTGACCGCCCTGGTCGCGCTGCCCCTGATTCGTTCCGACCAGGTCGACCCGCTCCCCGACGAACGCGATCCGGTGCTGCAGGACCTCGAGGAGGAACGCGACGCGCTGCTCGGCGCGATCCGCGAACTGGACGGACGCACCGACCTCACCGAACCCCGCCGCGACGAGCTGCGCGCCCGCTACGAGGCGAAGGCGGCCAAGGTCCTGCGCTCCCTCGACGAGCGTCGCGACCGCCTCTCCGGTCGGGCGCCGTCCGCGCCGCGGACGTTCGGCCCGAGGCGCCCCCCGTGGGCGCTGGTCACGCTGCTCGTGGCCGGAGCGGGCATCGCCGCCAGCCTCGGAGGCTTCGTCCTGCCCCGCGTCGGTCAGGACGCCCTCCCGATCGCCACCTTCCCGGAGGAGATCGAGATCGCGGAACGCGTCCGCGACCTGACGGCCGCTGCCCGCTCCGCCCCCAGCGGACCCGCCTGGTCGGCGGTCGGCGACGCCTACTGGGCGGCGCAGGACGCGGACGGGGCCGAAGAGGCGTACCGCACCGCCGTCGAGGAGCACGACGACGCGCCCGCCATCGCCTACCAGCGCCTGGGCCTGCTGTCGCTCGAGACCGACCTGGACCGCGCCCGCGTGCTGCTCGAGCAGGCCCGCCTGCGCAACGGGAACGACCCGAACACGCTCGGCACCCTCGGCGAGATCTACTTCGTGATGGGCGCCTACGAACGGGCCGAAGGGGCGTTCGCCGACCTGGTCGACCAGCCGGAAGCGGCGGACGACGCCATGGCGCAGGAACGGCTCCGCCAGGCACGGATCCTCGCGCCGCTCGCCGCCGAGGCCGAGGCCGATCCGTCGTCCGAGAGCCTCGGCGCCCTGGCGGAGGCCCTCTGGGAGGCCGACGCCCGCGGCGCCGCCACCCGCGCCTACTTCACCGTCCTCACCGACCACGACCCGAACCACCCGGACGCGCTGGCCCGGGTCGGCGAGTCGATGTTCCTCGAGGGCCGCAGCGAGGAGGCGATCGCGCTGCTCGACCGCGCCCGCCAGGTCGCCGCCACGCGCGACGTGCCGCTCCCCCGCAACGCGCTGCTGTTCCTCGGCAACGCCGCCTACTCGAGCGAGGCGTACGACCTCGCGATCGACGCCTGGGAGGACCATCTCGAGGCGACCGACGATCCCGGCCGCGTCCCGGGTCTGATCGAGCAGGCGCGCGCGCTGCGCGACGGCGACGCGGATCCTGCCGAGGTCGGCGCCGAGGCCGACCTCCCGCTGCCCGGCGTACCGACCGCCGAACCCGCCCCCGGACCGGTCGCCGAAGCGCCCGCCCCCGTCGGCGACGCCGCCGTCGCGACCACCGATCCGGCGAACGACCCCGAAGCCGAAGCCCTCTACCGTCAGTACTGCGCCGCCTGCCACGGACCGGATGGCCAGGGCGGCGCCGGCCCGCGGCTGATCGACAACCCGAACTCGGCGCGCGAAGCGAACGTGCTGTCGCTGATCCGCTTCGGGCGCGGCTCGATGCCCGGCTTCGGCGGCGTTATGAGCGACGCGGAGATCGAACTCCTGCGCGACTACACGGTCGCGCGGTTCGGCCCCTGAAGGAGACGCCGTGCCCGAACGGAACGGTCCCGACGACGAGCGTGCGAACGCGCGTGCAACGGAACGCGCGCACGCGGGCGAGGCGGAACGCGCCGGACCGCGCGAAGCGGACCGCGCGAAGGAGCGCGGAACGCCGCCCGACCCGTCCCGCCGGGAGCTGACCGCCTGGGCGTGGCGCATCCCCGTGCTCGCCGCGCTCGGGTTCGGATCGTGGGGACTGTACGAGGGGATCCGCACCCACTTCTTCAAGGAGGACCCGGACCCGGACCCGACCTTCGAGCCGGGTCCGACCGTTCCGGTCGCGCCCCTCGCCTCGTTCGACCGCGACTGGGCCGAGGCGGAGTTCGCCTACCGCTACGCGCCGGCGATCGCGCTGCGCCTGCCCGGACCGGTTCCGGGCGGACTGACCGTCGCCGGCGCCGACGGCGAAGAGCTGCACCTGGCGGCGTTCAGCCGCGTCTGCACCCACCAAGGGTGCCTGGTGACCCTGAACCGCGACGTCGAAGCGGTCGCGTTCGCCTTCAACCACCGCGCCGACGGCCCCAGCCTCACCTGCGGCTGCCACCTGAGCGTCTTCTCCCCCGACCGAGCCGGCCGGGCGGTGGCCGGACCGGCGGTGCGTCCGCTGCCGCGCGTGCGGCTCGAACGCGACGGCGACGCCCTGATCGCCACCGGCATCGAGGGGGCCGAACCGCCCGACGCGCCGTACGACGGCGAGCGCGCGGTCTGACCGTCCGGACCGGCCCGTCCGTCCGCACCGACGCGGCGCGCCCGGAGCGGCCGGCCGATCAGCCGGCCACGTCGCCGAGCAGGCTCAGCACCAGCGAGAGCGTCACGATCGACGCGAAGGTCGAGGTGATGACGGTCCCGGCCACCTCCTCGGCGTCGCCACCGAACTCGAGCGCCAGCATGAAGTTGTTCACCGCCGGCGGCATGGCGCCGAGCAGCGTCAGTACCGCCAGGTCCAGCCCCCGCGCGCCGAACGCCCAAGCCACCGCGTAGGCGAGCGCCGGCGCCACCGCCAGGCGCAGTCCGGCACCCAGCAGGTTCGTCGGGCTCGGCACGCGCACCCCGGTCCGATGGATCTGCACGCCCAACGTCAGCAGCACCAGGGGGATGGCGGCGTCGCCGAGCAGCTCGATGCCGCGCAGCAGTCCGAGCGGCACGGAGACCTGCGCGACGTTCACCGCCACGCCCGCCAGCGCCGCCCACAGCACCGGAAGCTTGGCGACCGAAGCCACGAAGAGGCGCCGGCCGCCTCGCGCGCGCGCCTCACCGCCGCCGAGCACGATCGGTCCGGCGGTGAAGATCAGCACCGCCGACCAGACGTACAGGATCAAGGCGCGCTGCAACCCCTCGGGGCCGAACGCGAACAGCGTGACCGGCAGCATGATGTTCGCCGCGTTCGCGAACAGGCTGGTCGCCAACAGGCCCCGGCGGGCCTCCGGGCGCACCAGGAACGCCGCCGCCCAGGCGACGGCGGCCATCACGACCAGGTAGGCGGCGTTCGCGCCCAGCAGCAGGCCGACCCCGGTCCAAGCGACCTCGGCGCCGGCCAGCGACGCGAACACGAGCGCCGGCACGGCGGCGTAGAGCGCCACCCGGTTGATCCCCGACGTGTCGAGCCGGAAGGCCCGGCCGAGTCCGGCGCCGGCGGCGACCACCACGAAGGCGGGGATCACCACCTGCAGCAGGATCTCGATCAACGGCGGAAGATCCCCTTGGGCAGGAAGGCGCCGACCACCCAGTTCGGAGCGTCGACCAGCTCGTGGATCTTCAGGTCGACGGCGACGCTGCAGAGCATGTACGCCTCCGTCTCGGCGAAGCCGTGCTCCTCGACCAGCACCTCGATCATGTGCCGCACCGCCAGCCGGGCCGCCTCCATCAGGTCGGGGGCGACGCCGGTCGTGACGCGGAAGCCGCTCGCGTCCCCCTCGCTGCCGAGCGGCCCGGGCAGCTCGAACTGCGGCTGGCGCACGCGCAGATCGCGCCGCACGTCGAGCCGGACGGTCAGGTCGAGCGAGGTCTCGATCGCGGTGCCGCACGCCTCGCCGTCCCCCTGCGCCGCGTGCGTGTCGCCGGCCGAGAAGAGGGCCCCGTCGACCGCGACCGGCAGGTAGAGGGTGGCGCCGGCGGTCAGGTGGCGCACGTCCATGTTGCCGCCCACCGAACGGGGCGGCACCACCCCGTGCGGACCGGGTTCGGCGGGCGCCACGCCGATCGTGCCCGGGAACGGACGCACGGGGATCCGGACGTCGTCCCGGAACACCGCCTCGCGCATGGCGTCGTCGAACGACCAGATCTTCAGCTCCGGCTCGGGGTAGGCGTCGGCCAGCAGGCCGAAGCCCGGGATCAGCGCGGTCCAGCCCCAGTCGCAGCGGCCCAGCTCGAGGATCCGGACCTCGAGCACGTCGCCCGGCTTCGCCCCGCGCACGTGCACCGGACCGGTGACCGGGTTGACCCTCTCGAAGTCGAGGTTCGCGACGTCGTCGACGGTCGAACCGGCGTGCAGCTGCCCGCCGGAGGCGTCGACGATCTCGAGGTGCACCTCGCTCCCTGGGTCGACCTCGAGCACGGGCTCGCGGTCGCGGTCCCAATCGGTGTGCACGTGCACGTCGTGGACGGTCTTCACGCCTTCGAACGGCATGCGGGCTCTCCCTTCCTCCGGTCGGGCGCCGCGCGGCGCCCGACGGGATCCTGCGTCAGCTCAGGAACTCGAAGCTCGGCAGCGCGTCCATGCCCTCGACCACCGCCCGCAGGAGCGCCAGCGACGCGTCGGCGTCGCGCAGGTCGGCCACCTCGGTGGGCGAGTGCGAATAGCGCCGCGGCAGGCAGATCGAGGCGGCCGGAACGCCGGTGCCCGACCAGGCGATGGCGGCGGCGTCGTTGTTGCCCCCCGCGAACGCGGTGGTCTGCAGCGGCACGCCCGCGCGCTCGGCGAGGTCGGTCAGGTACCGCTTGACCGGCGTCGGCACCAGGAACCCCTTGCCGCCCGCGCCGGCCGACACCTGCAGGGCGGGCCCGTCGCCGATCCCGACGTTCAGGTCCTTGACGAAGTCCATGTCCGGCGTGTCGCCGGACGGCATGGTGTCGAGCGCGATCGCGAGGTCGGGGCGGAACCGTTCGCCCGCGATCCCGGCGCCCTTGAGGCCGACCTCCTCCTGGCTGGTGAAGGCGGCGATCAGGGTTCCGGCGGGCGGGGCGCCGGCCTCGAGCACCTCCCACAGCACCGCGCAGCCGAGCCGGTCGTCGATCGCCTTGCCGACCACCAGCGGCGCGTCGGCCCCGAACTCGGTCACCTCGGAGACGAAGGCGATCCCGTCGCCGACGGAGATGCCCAGCTCCGCGACGCGCTCCGCGGAGCGGGCGCCGAGGTCGATGTACATCTCGGTGTGCGGGCGGACCGAGGAGCGTTCCGCCGCGCTCTGGTAGTGCCCGGCCTTCGCCCCGATCACGCCGATCCGGCCCCGCACGCGCACCACGCGAGCCGGCAACAGCGCGTCGACCACGCCGCCCACCTTCTCGAACCGAAGGAATCCGTCCGGCTCGACGCTCTTCACGATCAGGCCGATCTCGTCGGTGTGCGCGGCGATCATCACGGTCGGACCGTCCTGCGCGCCGCGCCGGATCGCGTACAGGTTGCCGACCGCGTCGACGAGGATCTCGTCGGCGACCGAGGCGAGGGCCTCCTTCAGGTGGGCGACGACCGGCTGCTCCTGTCCGGAGACGGCGTCGAGGGCGGCGAGGGTCTTCAGGCGTTCGAGGATCTGCGTCATGGTTCTCCTGATTCGGCGGACCGGCGGCCCGGAACGGTCGGTCCCGGAGCGCGTTCGGTGCGCGAGGAACGGTTCGAGGGTACCCGAGGGGAATCCGCTGGCCTCACGACCCGCGGGACGGTTCTTGGGCCACGGAGGTATCGAGCCAACGACGCTGCGCCGCCGCGACGCCGGCCCCGAGCGGGACCTCGTGGCCTTCGCGCGCGAGGGACGCTTCGAGGGCGGCCAGCATGCGCAGAACGCCGCTCGGCGTCGTCCAACCAAGGTGGCCGAGCCGTACCACGCGTCCGGCGACCCGGCCCAGTCCGCCCCCGACCACGAACCGGTGGTCGTGCAACAGGCGGGCGCGGACCGCGTCGGCGTCGTCGAGGGCGACGGTCGTCAGGGTCGAGCTGGCGTGCGCGTCCTCCGCGAACGGTCGCAGCCCGAGGGCGCGCACGCCGTCCCGGGTCATGTCGCGCAGCAGCGCATGGCGACGCCACGATGAATCGAGCCCGTCCTTCAGGATCAGGTCGCATGCGACGTCGAGGCCGTGGATCAGCGGCACGTTCGGCGTGAACGGCGTCGCGCCCCGTTCGGCCGCCTCCCGGTAGCCGACCAGATCGAGGGCGAACGTCTCGGCCGGCCGCTCGCCGATCGCCCGCCAGGCCTTCTCCGACACGGTCGCGATCGCCAAGCCGGGGGGCAGCATGAGCGCCTTCTGCGACGCGCTCAGGACCATGTCGATCCCCCACGCGTCGGCCTGCAGCTCGGTGCTGACCAGCGAGCTGACGGCGTCGACGACGAAGGCGGCGTCGCTGTCGGTCACCGACTCGGCGATCGCGCGGACGTCGTGCACCACGCCGGTGGAGGTCTCGCAGTGGGTCGCGATCACGGCGCGCGCGCCAGGGTGGGCCCGCAGCGCCGTCGCGACCTCGGTCGGGTCGATCGCCGTGCCCCACTCCGCTTCGACCCGGACGGCCTGCGCGCCGAGCCGTTCTACGATGGCGACGGCGTACTCGGCGAAGAAGCCGGCGGAGCAGACGATGGCGGTGTCGCCGCGCCCCACGAGCGCGCGGATGCCGGCCTCCAGTCCGGTAGCTCCGCTTCCCGGCAGGATCAGCGGCGTGCCGTCGCTGCCGACGACCCGGCGCAGCTTGTCCTGGACGCGTTTCAACAGTTCCGTAAAGGCGGCGGACCGGTAGTTCAGGGTGTCCGCCTCGAGTCCGGACGCGATCGCGGAGCGGACGGCCGGCGGCACGATCGTGGGGCCGGGCAGGTGCAGGTCGGTGTGGGACTCGAACATCAGCCCTCCTTCGCCGCGAACGGGCGCGGCGGGTCGTACGGTCCTCGCGGATCGTCGGGATCGAGGTCCATCTTTCCGGGGTTGAGCAGGTTCTTCGGATCGAGGGCACGCTTGACGGCGCGCATCGTCTCCAGGGCGGCGCCGTGCTCGCGGCGCATGTAGCGCGAACGGACGATCCCGACCCCGTGCTCGCCGGTGGTGGTGCCGTGCATTCGGAGCGCGAGGTCGTGGATCGCCTCGATCAGCTCCTTGGCCGCTTCGACCTGCGCCGCGTCGCGCATGTCGATGATCGGTGCGGCGTGCAGGTTGCCGTCGCCGACGTGGCCGTAGATCGCGACGTGGATGCCGTGCTTCTCGCCTAGCGCGTGAATCTCGGTCAACGTCTCGGGGATCGCCGTGATCGGGACGCACACGTCCTCCCCGCCGTACACGCGGGTGTATCCCTCGCGCACGCGGGCGACCGCCGCGCCCACCAGGCGGCGCGCCGCCCATAGGTCGCGCATCGCGCCCGGCTCGTCGGCGCGGCGGACCGTCCGAGCGTACGGGCGGACGACCCCCTCGATCGCTTCGGTCTCTTCGCGAACGGCGGCGGGGCCGCCTTCGACCTCGAACAGCAGCAACGCTTCGGCGTCGGGCAGCGCCACGGCCGGATCGTACGTCCGGATGGCGGCCAGGGCGTGCGCGTCCAGGAACTCGATCGCGGAAGGCAGAAAGCCGGCGCGGAACACCCGTTCGACCGCCGAACCGGCTGCGTGGGCGTCGTCGAAGGCGGCCAGGCACAGTCCACGCTTCGCGGGGGTGGGCAGGGCGCGCAGGCGCGCCTTCGTGACCACGGCGAGCGTGCCCTCCGAGCCGATCAGCAGAGACGTCAGGTCGAATCCGGACACGGTCTTGATGGCACGCGAGCCGACGCCTCCGGTCTCGATCACGGTGCCGTCCGCCAGGACCGCCTCGAGTCCGAGCACGTGGTGGCGCGTCTGCCCGTACTTGACGGCACGCATCCCGCTCGAGTTGTTGGCGATCATCCCGCCGATGGTGCACATCTTGGAACTGCCGGGATCGGGCGCGAAGAACAATCCGTGTTCGCCGAGCGCGTCGTTCAGATCGGCGTGCACCACGCCGGGCTCGCAGATCGCCTGCAGGTCGCCGGGGAGGATCTCGACGATGCGGCGCATCGGCGTCAGATCCAGGCATACGCCGCCGCGCACGGCGACCGATCCGCCCGACTGGGCGGTGGCCGCGCCGCGGGGCGCGAACGGGACCTCGTGCGCCCAGCACCAGGCGGCCACGGTGGAGACCTCGTGCACGTCGGAGGCGCGCACGACCACGTCGGGCGCGTGGCGCTGCATGCGCGTCGCGAAGGAGGCGTCGTAGCCGTACGTTTCGGTCCGGACCGGGTCGAACGCGATCCGT
>SLSQ01000177.1 GCA_007130355.1 Trueperaceae bacterium | reverse complement strand
GGCGCCGGGTCGGCCCAGGACGGCCCCGACGCCTACCTGCCGATGCGCGTCCGCGTCCGCGCCAGCACCGTCCCCATCGCCCCCTAGGGCGCGTCGGACGGCGGCGGCGCGTCGTTCTCGACCCAGCCCAGCACCCGCACCCCGGCCAGCCGCAGGATCCGGCGCGCCCGGGCCAGGTCGCCGCGTTCGCGACGCCGGGCCGGCGTCACCAGCAGCACGCCGGTCGCGTGCCGCGCCAAGCGGACCGTGTCGTCCGCCAGCGCGACCGAAGCGCTGTCGATCACGATCGTTCGGTAGCCGCCCCAGCGCGCGAGCACCTCGCCGAAGCCGCCGAACAGCTCCTCCTCCCGACCCGGCACCGCCCGCACCGCCCGGTCCTGGAGCACCAGGTCCAAGCGCGTCCCGGGCGACGGTTCGCGCACCGCCACCTCGTGCGCGAGGTCCGGATCCTGCAGCCACGCCAGGGTGGTCCCGACGCCGACGGGCAGCGTCGCCCCCTCGCCCCACCCGAACCGGCGCATCAGCGCCGGTGCACGGAGGTTCCCGTCGACCAGCACCGTCGGGTGCCCCTGCCGTGCCAGGTCCCCCGCCAACGCGATCGCGACGGTGGTGGCGCCGACGCCGGGCACCACGCCGGTCACCACGACCGAGCGGGGCGAGGCGTCGAAGGTCGCGCCCAGCACCGCCCGGCGCACGGCCGCGACCGCGTCGCCCGGGACTCCGTCCGGACCGAAGCGCGGGATCCGCGCCATCGCCCGCGAGCGGGCCGGCGGTCCCCCCGGCGCCGGCCGCCGCGCCCCGGGCGCCCCGCCCCACACCGGACCCAACGCCACCCCCAGCACCAGGCCGACGATCCCCGCCACCCCGGCGTTCCGGAGCGGACGCGGTCCGGAACGTTCGTGCGTCGTGGTCGCCGCACCGAGCGCGCCCGCTCCGGCCCCGCCGGCGAGCCAGGCGTCCACCCGTTCGCGTTCCTGCACCAGCTCGGCCCGTTCGGCGACCGAACGTTCGATCGCGTCGCCGGGCGCGTCGGCGCCCAGCACCTGCTGCGAGCGGATCCGTTCGTTCATCGCCTCGATCCGGCGGTCCAGCTCCGCCCGGTACGCCTCCGCACGGTCCGGCGTCGTGCGCACGTCCCACCCCTCCAACGCGGTCGCGAGCGCCTGTGCCCAGCGCGTGGCCAGCTCCGGCGTGCCGGCCGCGACCTCGATGCGCAGCGCCGGCCCGACGACCGGATCGTTGGCGAGCGTGGCACGGACCGCGCTCGCCAGCAGGTCGCGGGTGCTCTGCACGGCGTCCGGCTCGCCCAGGAGCGCCCACGCCTCGCGCAGCACCTCGTCACGACGTGGGGCGTCGAGGAACGCTTCGGCGTCTCCGCCGGTCCGGACCGGATCGTTCACGACGCTCCACGTCACCGTCGTCCGGTAGCTGGTAGGCAGCTGGCGACTCGCGACGTACGCGATCATGGCGACCACGCCCGCGAACAGGAGCGCGACCACGATCTCGAACAGGATGCCGTTCCGGGTGCGATGCACGTGACGGCGATGGTACTGCGGCGTCGTGCGTGCCCGAGGTACGCCTGCGCGTCACCCGCCCCGTCGCGGAGCGCCCGGGTCGGCGCTCGGGCGGGTCCTCACATCCTCCGCAGCCGATCGATCCGATCGTCGATCGGGGGGTGGGTCGAGAACCAGCCCGCCGCGTTCGCCTTCAGGTTCGGGTTCACGAAGAACATGTGCCGTACGCCCTCGCTCACCTTCAGCGGTTCCCCGCGCCAGTCGCGCAACTTCTCGAGCGCCCGGGCCAGGCCCTCCGGGTTGCGGGTGATGTGCGCCGCGGTGGCGTCGGCCAGGTACTCCCGCTTGCGGCCCACCGCGAGCCGCAGCAGCGTGCCGAGCAGCGGCGCCACGATCAACAGCACGATCAGCGCCACGGCCGCGACCGCCTTGGCCTGCGCGTTGCCGCCCCCGCCGCCCCCGCCGCCGACGCTCCGGCGGCGGCCGAAGAACGCCCAGCGCATCACCAGGTCCCGCACCACCAGCAGCGCGCCCACCGTGGCGGCCAGCAGCGACAGGAACCGCACGTCGTAGTTGCGCACGTGCGCCAGCTCGTGCGCGACCACGCCCTCGAGCTCCTGCCGGTCCAGGATCTCGAGCAGCCCGGTGGTGAACGCGATCGCCGCGTTCTGCGGATTCCGGCCGGTCGCGAACGCGTTCGGGGACGGGTCGTCGATGACGAACACGCGTGGCGTCGGCACGCCGGCGCCCAGCGCCACCGCTTCGGAGACGTTCACCAGGTAGCGGTGCTCGTCGCGCGTCGCCTTGCGGGCGCCCGCGGCCGCCAACGCGATCTTGTCGCTGTACGCGAGCGCGACGGCCGCATGGACCCCCGCCACCAGCAGCGCGACGCCGACGAACAGACCCGCGCCGGCGGGATCGAACGCCTGCGCGAGCAGCCAGCCGACCGCCGCCAGCAGCCCGGCCATCGCCAGGAACAGGGCCCACGACGCCCGCCGGTTGGCGGTCTGGGTGGCGTACAGGTCGATCCGCCGACCGGTGGTCCGGTCGGTGACCGCTTCGGGCGTGCGCTGCTGACGGGGCCGGCTCACCCGCGCCTACGAACCGAACGCCACCTGCGGGGTCTCGCGGTCGGAGTCGGGAATCTCGAGGAACACGTGTTCCTTTTTTCCCATCGGGCCGGCCAGGAACACGCCCGGCACCGTCTCGATCGCGTTGTTGAACTGCAGCACCGCGTCGTTGTAGAACTGCCGCGCGTAGGCGATCTTGTTCTCGACGCTCGAGAGTTCCTCCTGCAGCAGCTTGAAGTTCTCGTTCGCCTTCAGGTCGGGGTACGCCTCGCTCACGGCGAACAGCTTGCCGAGCGCCTGGCTCATCATGTTCGCCGCTTCCGCGCCCTCGTCCGGGTTCTTCGCGTTCATCATCGCCTGGCGCGAACGAGCGACCTCCTCGAACACGCCCGACTCGTGCGCGGCGTAGCCCTTGACCGTCTCGACCAGGTTCGGGACCAGGTCGGCCCGGCGTTTTAGCTGCACGTCGATCTGGCTCCAGGCGTTCTGGAACCGGTTCTCGAGCGTGACGATCTTGTTGTAGATGGCGACGACGCCCACGACCAGCAGCGCGAGCACGCCCAAGAAAATCCATAGACCCATCAGGACGACCTCCTGCCCGCCAGTCTAGCCCGTCGCTCCGTAGCGGGCGAAGCGCTGCGGGTCACGGCCCCGCCGACGCTGTGACGGTTGCGTGCGAACGGCGTCCGGGGCGTCCCTATGATCGCGGCGGAGCGCCAATTCGGCCTGTTGGACCTCCGGGGACGGGGGATGCGCGCCGTCCGATGCGCGCCGGCGCACCCCGCATCGAGCTAGGCCACGGAAGGGGCAGCGAATGAAGAAAAGGTGGGTCGTACTTTGGGCGGCGATCGCGGTCGTCGGCGGACTCGCGTGGCTCGGAACGGGCTGGGCCAGCGAAGAGCTGCCGGAGCATCCGCACATGCTCGTTCAGGGAATCGAGTTCGACGGGGAGGGGAATCCGGTCGCGTACCGCAAGTGCGTCGACCTCGCCGCGAACCGGGCGCTGCCCCTGAACGCGCACCACGACCACGCGCACACCGGTGCGGCCGGCGCCGCCCTGCGCGAGCGGGCCGGGCACATGGTCGTGCCGGGCGCCCCGCTCACGCCGTGGGCGAACTGCTCCGAGCTGATCGCCGCCTTCTTCCCTTGACCGCTCGGTAGGGCCCCACGCGTGTCGGCTACGGTCGGGCGCGACTCTCCCGCGCCCGCCCGTCGCTGGCCCACCGGTGTTCGCTCAGCCCGCCTCGCTCCACCGTTCCCGGATCACGCCGCCGCCCAACAGTCGCTCGCCGTCGTAGAGCACCAGCGACTGGCCGACCGTGACCGCGAACTGCGGCCGGTCGAACGTCACGCTCAGCGAGCCGTCCGCGTCGCGCGTGACCGTCGCCGCCTCCGGCCTCTGCCGGTAGCGCACCTGCGCCGACACCCGCTGCGGCAACCGGTCCGGATCGCACAGCAGGTTCACGCGATCGGCGCGCAACGCGTCCCAACGGCACATCTCGCGCGGGCCGACCACCACCGTGTTCGACTCCGGTTCGAGCTCGATCACGAACCGCTGCAGGTGGCTCTTGAACAGCCCTAGGCCCTTCTTCTGCCCGATCGTGTAGAACTGCACGCCCTGGTGCCGGCCGACCACCGACCGTCCGTCGGCGGCGTCGACCACCGGACCGGGGCGGGCCTCGCTGTGGCGGCGCAGGTGCTCGGGGACCGAATCGGCCACGAAGCACAGGCCGCTGCTGCTCTTCTTGTAGGCGGTCGAGAAACCGTGTTCGGCCGCCGTCGCGCGGACCTCGGCCTTGGTGCGGTCGCCGAGGGGGAACAGCAGGTACGGCAGGATCTCGCGCGGCAGCGCCCACAGGAAGTAGGTCTGGTCCTTGTCGTCGTCGCGGCCGCGATGCAGCTCCGGCCCGTCCGGACCGTCGACCCGGCGCACGAAGTGCCCGGTCGCCAGGAACTCCGCGCCCAGCGCCTGCGCGCGCCGCACCATCGACCCGAACTTGATCTCGCGGTTGCACCAGACGCACGGGTTCGGGGTCTCGCCCGCCTGGTAGCTCGGCACGAACGGGTCGATCACCACCCGCTCGAACGCCTCGCGGGCGTCGAGCAGGTAGAACGGCACCTCGAGCGCGTCGGCGATCCGGCGCGCGTCGTAGGCCGCCTCGGGGCTGCAGCACAGGTCGAAGGCGCCCGCCTCGCGGTCGTCCGGCCAGAAGCGCAGCATCGAGCCGACCACCTCGAACCCCTGCTGCACCAGCGACGCCGCCGCCACCGACGAATCCACGCCGCCCGACATCGCCACGAACGCCTTGGGGGCGCCGTCGGGCGGCTTCGGGAAGCGGGAACCGTCCGGTTCGGGACGGATGGGAAGGTTCTTCATTACGGGAGGCATGGTACGAACGCACGCGCCCGCGGGACGTCGCGCCCGAGTCCGGAAGGCCGCCCGATCCGCTTGGTATCGTCGGGGCCAAGGGGAGGGAATCCGGTGCGCATCGTCCGAATCGTGTCGTGGGTCGTTCTGGCGGTCGTGGTGCTGTACGCCTTCGTCGTGCAGAACGCGAACCCGAACCTGATCGCCCTGCCGGGTCTGCTGTCGCTGCCGCTGTGGCTGGTCCTGACCCTGGTCGCGCTGATCGCCTTCCTGGCCGGCTGGATCCCGAGCACGATCCGGGCCTGGCGCCGCGGCCGCGACCGCGCCCAGCTCGAGCGCCGCGTCGCCGAACTCGAAGCGCACCTGCCGAGCTACGACCGCGATCCCGGCACCACCGTCATCCCCGACCGCATTCCCGCCGTCGCCGACCCCCACCGGCTCGAGGACGCGGACGACGACCCGTCCCGCCGGCGGGACGCGGGGCCGGACCGGAACGACGCCCGCACGCGCGACGCGTGACGCGTCGCGTCCCGGCGACGATCCCGGACGCTCCGACCGTGCAGGCGCGCCCCGAGCCGGACCTGCGGGTCCGCTGGTCCGCCCGCCAAGTCGCGCCGCCCGCAACGGTCGATCGGCTGGTCCGTACGCTGCGGGTCCCGCCGCTGCTCGCCTCGATGCTGTGGGCCCGCGGGTTCGGCGGGCCGGACGGACCGGACGCGCTCGAGCCGCCGCTCGAGCCGAGCGCGATCCCCGGCCTGGACGCCGCCGCCGAACGGATCGAACGCGCCCTGCGCGACCGCGAGCGGATCCTGATCCACGGCGATTACGACGCCGACGGCATCACCGGCACGGCCGTCCTGGTGCTGGGCCTGCGCGAGCTGGGCGCGAACGTCGACGCCTTCCTGCCCAACCGCCTCACGCACGGCTACGGCGTGCACGAGGCGCTGGTCCCGTCGCACGCGGCGCGCTGCGACCTGTTCGTCACCGTCGACTGCGGCGTCACCAACCTGCGCGAGGTCGCTGCGCTCCGGGCCGCCGGCGCCGACGTGATCGTGACCGACCACCACACGCCGGGCACGGAGCTGCCCGACGCCCTCGTGGTGCACCCGCGCGTCGATCCCGACGAACCCGACCCGCGCCCCGAACCGGCGCCCGGCGAACCGACCGGCGCCGGCGTCGCCTGGCACCTGCTCTGGCGCCTGCACGCCCGCGCCGGCCGACCGGACCCGCCCCTCCACCTGGCCGACGTCGCGGCCATCGGCACCGTCGCCGACGTCGCGCCGCTGCTGGGCGAAAACCGGGCGCTGGTCCGCGCCGGACTGCGGCAGCTCGCGCACAGCGACCGTCCGGGCGTGCGCGCCATGGTGGCGCAGGCGCGCCTCAAGTCCGCGCCCACCGCCCGCGACCTGGCGTTCCTGCTGGCCCCCCGCCTGAACGCCGCCGGCCGGCTGGGCGAACCGGACGTGGGCCTCGAGCTGCTCACGACCGGCAGCGACCGCCGCGCCCGCGAGCTGGCGGTCTACCTGGACGCCCGCAACGACCAACGCAAGCGGATCCAGGAGGAGATCTTCCGGGACGCCGAGGCGCAGGTCGACCCGGACGCGCCCGCGATCGTGGTGCACGACGACGCCTGGCACCCGGGCGTGATGGGAATCGTCGCCTCGAAGCTCTTGGAACGCTGGTACAAGCCGGTGTTCATCGTGGCGCGCGGGCAGGGCAGCGTGCGCAGCACGCCCGGCCTTTCCGCCGTCGGCGCCCTGAGGGCGGCCGAAGCGAGCCTGCTCCGCTACGGCGGGCACGAGGCCGCCGCCGGCTTCGCGATCGAACCGGCGGCGCTGCCCGACTTCCGCGCGCGAATCTGCGCGCACGTCGCCCGCTTCCCGCCGCCGACCCCCGAGATCGTGCTCGACGCGGTCCTGCACCCGGAACAGATCGACCCGGACCTGTGGCGCGCCATCCAGGCGCTCGAACCGTTCGGCGAGGGCCACGCGGCCCCCACCTTCGCCCTCGCCGGCCGCCTCTCCGCCGCCCGCGCGGTCGGGCGCGACGGCGCCCACTTGCAGCTGCGCATCGACGACGTCAAGGGCGTCGCCTGGCGGATGGGCGACCGTGCCCGCACGCTCCGGCCCGGATCGGCGGTCCAGGTCGCCGCCGCCCTGACCGAGAACCGCTGGAACGACCGCCGCACCCTCGAGTTCGTCGCCGACGCGGTGCGGGACGGCGGGCCGCTGCCGCTCCTGACCGACCCGCCCGGTCCGGTGGGCGTCGACGGAGCGGTCGGCGCTTCCGGCGACGGGCCGTCCCGAGGACCGTCCCGGCTTCCGACCGTGCACCGGGGCCGCCCCCCACGCGGCGCGGACGGCGCGCACCTGCGTACGCTCCCGCTCGGCGACGCGCCGAGCGACCTGCACGTCCCGTTCGCCGCCCGGCTCGAGGACGGCGCGCCGCTGTGGCTGGACCTTCCGGAGGAGGAGCTGGCGCGCCTGCAGGGCGTGGCCCGCCGCTTCCCGACCGTGCACGACCTGCGCCGCGCCTACCTGGCCCTGCGTGACGGGCGCGCCACGCGCCTGCCCGAACCGGTCGAACGGCTCGTGGTCCGGGCCCTGCGCGAGATCGAGCTGCTGGACGGCGACGGGGCGATCCGCTCCGGCGCGGGCGCGAAGGTCGACCCGTACGCCTCGCCCACCCTGCGGACGGGCCTGCTGCAACGGTGGCGGCTCGAGACGTTCGCGAACGCCTATGCGCACCTGGACGACGACGGCTTCGACCTGACGGTGCGGACGCTGTTCACGACCGCCGACGAGGCCGGGACGGAGACCGGTACCGGCGGCTAGGAGGTGCAGCCGCAGGCGTCGTCGCCACGGGTTCCGAGCCCGCCCCCCGCCCGCTCGAGCGCGTACGGATCCTCTCCGAACCGGTGCTGCCGCCAGCCGAACACCCGGTTCCGACCCGCCTCCTTGGCGGCGTAGAGCCGTTCGTCGGCGCGGCGGATCAGGTCGCGCACCGAGGCCGCCTCGTCGTGGGTGGCGACGCCGAAGCTCGAGGTGATGCGCACGTCGGCCGGAAAGAGGTGCTCCTCGACCCGCGCCCGGATCCGCTCGGCCAACGCGGCCGCCTCGTCCCCATCGGTGTGCGGGGCCAGGATCACGAACTCCTCGCCGCCCCAGCGGCCGAAGTCGTCGCTGGCCCTCAGCTCGCCCTGGACCACTTCGCCGAACCTTTGGAGCACCCGGTCGCCGAGATCGTGCCCGTGCGTGTCGTTCACCGCCTTGAAGCGGTCGAGGTCGGCGAGCACCACGGCGAGCGGCGTGCCGTACCGTTCCGCCATCGCCACCGCCTGCTCGATCCGCTCGTCCAGCTTGCGGCGGTTCGGCAGGCCGGTCACCGGATCGGCGTACGCGAGTTCTCGGAACCGTTGGGCGTCGAGCATCGTTTTGGCGTGCTCGTCCTTGCTCCGCGCCAGGATCACGAGCATCGCCACGATCGAGGCGTACAGGCCCTGGTAGAGCGCGAACCGTCCGACGTGGATCGAGTCCCCGCCGGTCGTCACGACCTGGAGCGCCCAGGCCGCGCCGATGGCGACCGTCGTCGCGAACAGCACGGCCGAGACGCGGACCGCCTCGCGCGTCGGGAACACCACGAACACGATCACGCTGAGCGCCACGAAGACGAGGAACAGATCCGGCGAGAGGCGCTGTCCGGCCGGGAGCGCGTCGAGCGGCGCGAACAGTCGGAACGCGAGCAGCCCGACCCAGGTCGCGCCGCCCACCCAGAAGATGGCGTGCAGCAGGCTACGGGGTCCGGGACTACCGCGCATCAGGGCCACGATCACGCCCAGGAGGAAGACCGCGACCAGGGGGTAGGCGACCATCTCGTAGACGCTCAGGTCGCCGAACGCCGACACGACCCCCAGCACCAGACAGGCGGCGATCGTCGCGACCAACAGGATCGGACGGTGACGGTCGAGCATCATGCGACCTCGCGTTCCCATGCGTGCGCGGGCTCCGGACCCCGCATGCGCACCGCGGCCCCGAGCGGCCCTCGACGGCCACGAAGGTCCACGGTCGGACGACGGTTCGGCCCGAGGGTACAGAGTCGTCCCTGAGGAAGGCAAGAGGAGTGGAGGGCGAGGCGTCGCATCGTGCGGCGAGTCTGCCCGATCGGTGCTCCCGGAACTCGCACGCATCCCGCCTGCGCGCGGGAGAGGCGCGCAGCACGTGCGATACTTCCTCCCATGAACAGCGACGCGACCCCCGCTCCGGCCGGCACCGGCGCGGATCCGCTCCCGGTTCCGACGCCGGGCGACGCCGCCCTCGCCGCCCTCGAACGCGACCTGCGGCACGAACTCCGCGGCGAGGTCCGCTTCGACGGTCTGGCCCGCTCCCTCTACGCCACCGACGCCAGCCCGTACGAGATCCACCCGTTCGGCGTGGTCCTCCCCGCGGACCGTGACGACCTGATCCGCGCCGTGCGCCTCTGCGCCCGGCACGACGTGCCGATCCTGATGCGGGGCGGCGGCACCAGCCTGGCCGGCCAGACGGTCGGCCGGGCGGTCGTGATCGACGTCAGCAAGCACCTCACCGGGATCCTCGACGTGCGCGCCCAGGAGCGCACCGCCACGGTCGAACCGGGCGTGGTGCGCGACGTACTGAACGCGCGCCTGGCGGAGCACGGGCTGCAGTTCACGCCCGACGTGAGCACCACGAACCGCGCCGCGATCGGCGGGATGGTGGCGAACAATTCGGCCGGCACCCGCTCGATCAAGTACGGCATGACGGTCGACCAGGTCCTCGCCATGACCGTCGTGCTGGCCGACGGGACGGTCACGACGCTCGGTCCCCTGAGCGACCAGGAGCTGGACGCGAAGTGCGCGCAGGACGATCTGGAGGGCGAGATCCACCGCACCGTCCGGCGCATCGTGCGCGAGCACGAGGACGAGATCGAGAAGCGCTTCCCGAAGGTGGTGCGGCGGGTCGGCGGGTACAACCTCGACGCGCTGACGCGTGGGCGTCCGTTCGACCTCAGCAAGATCGTCTGCGGCAGCGAGGGCACCCTCGCGGCGATCCTCGACGTCACCGTGCGCCTGGAGCCGGTCCCGGCCACGCGCATGCTGGCGATGGCGCAGTTCGACACGCTCCGCGCGGCGCTCGAGGCGGTGCCGGCGATCAACCGGCACGGCCCCGCCGCGGTCGAGCTGATGGACCGCAGCATGTTCGAACTGGGGCTCAAGAACCCGGCCCTCGCGCCGCTGCTGACCTGGCTGCAGGGCCTGCCCGCCGCGGTGCTGATGATCGAGTTGGACGGCCAGGAACGCGACCAGGTCGAGGCCACGCTGAACGGCCTGAAGGCCGACCCGGAGTTCGCGGGGCGCGTCGCGCACCTGCACGAGGCGTGGACCCCCGAACAGCAGGCCGAGATCCTCCGGATCCGCAAGGACGGCCTCGGCATCTACGCCACCATCCCCGGCGCCGCCAAGCCGACGCCGTTCATCGAGGACGCCGCCGTTCCGCCCGAACGGCTGGCCGAGTACACCCTCGAGGTGCAGCGGATCTGCCGCGAGATGGGGGTCGACACGGTGTTCTACGGGCACGCCTCGGTCGGCGTGATCCACACGCGGCCGCTGCTGGACCTCAAGACCGAGGAGGGCGTCCGCACCTACCAGCGCATCTCGGACGCGGTGTTCGAACAGGTCGTGAAGGTCGGTGGCTCGTGGAGCGGCGAGCACGGCGACGGCCTGATCCGCAGCGCCAAGAACCGCGAGCTGTTCGGCGAGGTGCTGTACCAGGCGTTCCGCGACCTGAAGCACGCCTTCGACCCGCGCGGGATCTTCAACCCCGGCAAGATCGTGGACGCCGCCCCGATGACGGAGAACCTGCGCTACGGCGCCGACTACCCCCGGATCGAGCTGGACACCGTGTTCGACTTCCGCCGCCAGGAGGGGTTCCTCGGCGCGATCGAGGCGTGCACCGGCGTCGGCGCCTGCCGCAAGACCGACGTGGGCACCATGTGCCCCAGCTACGTGGCGACGCGGGACGAGGACCACTCGACCCGCGGCCGCGCGAACGTGCTGCGCGAGGCGATGACCGGCCGGCTGCCCGGCGGACTGGCGTCCGACGAGGTGCACGAGGTGCTCGACCTCTGCCTCGAGTGCAAGGCGTGCAAGGCCGAGTGCCCCAGCCAGGTCGACATGGCGAAGCTGAAGTACGAGACCCTGCAACAGCGCCACGACGTGCACGGCGTGCCGCTCGCCACCCGCCTGATCGGAAACGTCGCGGCCGTCGCGCCGCTGGGCCGGGCACTGGCGCCGATCGCGAACCCGCTGCTGAAGTCCACGCCGGTCCGGTGGGCCCTAGAAAAGCTGGCCGACGTCGACCGCCGGCGCGTCATGCCGGCGTACGCCGACGAGAGCTTCTCCTCCTGGTTCCGGCGCCGAACCGATCGGCGCGGCGACGCCCCCGCGGAACCGAACGGCCTCGCGACCGACGGTGCGACCGACGGTGCGACCGACGGCACGACCGACGGCGGGAACGCCGACCGCCGCGTGGCGCTGTTCGTCGACACCTGGACCGACTACAACGAGATCGGGCCGGGCATCGCCGCGGTCCGCGTGCTCGAGGCGTGCGGGTACCAGGTCGAGGTCGTCAGGCCCGGCTGCTGCGGCCGGCCGCAGATCAGCAAGGGCCTGCTGCGCCAAGCGCAACGCGCCGCCGCCCGCAACGTCGCGGCGCTGCTTCCGTACGTCCGCGCCGGGATTCCCATCGTGGGATTGGAACCGAGCTGCGTCACCGCGTTCCGGGACGACTATCCGGACCTGGTGCCCGG
>SLSQ01000092.1 GCA_007130355.1 Trueperaceae bacterium | reverse complement strand
CGCGACCGCCTGCACCACCTCGACCATCAGCTCCTCGCGGCGACGGTCGATCTCGAGCAGCATGGCGTCGACCTTGCTGGCCAGCACGCTCTGCCCGATCAGGACGGGGATCGCGACCATCATGCCGGCCGCGGTGGTGACGAGCGCCTGCCCGATCCCGTCGGCCAGGGCCGCGGGATTGCCGGTGCCCTGCTGCGAGATCTCGGCGAAGGCGATGATCATCCCGGTCACGGTGCCCAGCAAGCCCATCAGCGGCGCGATCTGCGCGATCGTCGCCAACGGACGCAGACCACGGGCGAGGCGTTGTTCCTCCTGCAGGCTGGCCTCCTGGAAGGCGGCCTCGACCGCCGCCCGTCCGTACGGCAAGCGTTCGAGCGCCGCCTCGAGGACGCGGGCGACCGGCCCGCCGTGCGTCTCGCAGGCGGACAGCGCCGAGTCCAGGTCGCGTTCGCGGACGGCGGCGTTGACGCGCGCCATGAGTCGGTCGCTGTCGACCGGTTCCTTCGACAGCTTCAGGAAGCGCGCCAGAAACACGTACAGCGCGTACAACGAGACGATCACGATCGCCACCAGGATGGGACCGCCGCTCAGGATCAGATCCATGTCGAACCCCTCTTCACGCGCAAAGCGTACGCGTGGATTCGTTGAACGGCATGAGAACGCTTCATCCGGTGTTCCGCATGCCGGCGGAGACGCCGAGCAGGCTCACCAGCACCGCCTCCTCGACCGCCGGACGGTCGGGACTCTCGGGCGGCAGGCGGCGCAGTCGGGCGAGCAGCTCGACCTGCAGGTGGCTGATCGGGTCGACGTACGGGTTGCGCAGCTCGATCCCGCGCGAGAGCGTGTCGTCGCCGAACAACGGCGTGCCGGTCGCCTCCTCGACCGCGGCGACGCTGCGGCGGTGCTCCTCCTCGACCCGGGCGCCGAACCGCTCGGCCAGCGCCGGCTCGACCAGGTCCAGGTAGCGCCGGAACACCGGCAGGTCGCTCTTGGCCAGGCTCATGCGCGCGAAGTCGATCACCGCGCCGAAGAACGGCCAGGTTCCGTACATCTCGCGCGCCGCCCCCTCCGGGAGCTCCGCGAGTCCGCTGCCGAGTCCGTACCAGCCGGGCAGGTTCGCGCGGCACTGCGTCCAGCTGAACACCCACGGGATCGCCCGGAGGTTGTCGAGCGACGGCGCCCCCTTGCGGCGGGCCGGCCGCGACCCGACGTTCAGGCGGGCGATCTCCTCGATCGGCGTGACCTGGGCGTAGAAGCCGAGGAAGCCCTCCTCTTCGAGCAGCGCGCGGTAGGCGTCCCGCGCCGCCGACGCCGCGGTGGTCATCCAGGTGCGGAAGCCGTCCGGGACCGGCTCCGCCCCCCGCGCGTCGCGGGCGCTGCTGAGCACGAAGGCGTGGAGCACCTGTTCGAGGTGACGGTGGGCCAGGTCCGGATCGGAGTACCGGTCGGCCATCGCCTCGCCCTGCTCGGTCATGCGCATGCGGCCGTGCAGGCTGCCGGGCGGCTGCGCCAGAATCGCGCGGCCGGCCGGACCGCCGCCCCGCCCGATCGAGGTCCCGCGCCCGTGGAAGAGGCGGAGCGGCACGTCGTGCGCCCGGCAGACCTCCGCGATCTGCTCCTGCGCCCGGTACAGCGCCCAGTTCGCGCTCAGGAAGCCGGCGTCCTTGTTCGAGTCGCTGTACCCGATCATCACCTCCTGCACGCCGCGTCGACCCACGTGGGCGCGGTAGGCGGGCAGCCTGAAGAGCGCGTCGAGGACGGCCGGCGCGGCCTCCAGGTCGTCCTGCGTCTCGAACAGCGGCGTGGCGTCGAGGTCGGGCAGGCCCGCCTGCTTGGCGAGGATCAGGACCTCGAGGACGTCCGACGCTCCCTCGCTCATCGACACCACGTAGCTGCCGGTCGCGTCCGGGCCGTAGGCGCGCCGCGCCCGGCGCAGCACCCGCAGGAACGCCACCGCGTGGTCCGCCTCCGCGCCCAGCGTCGCCTCGGGCGGCGCGAACGGGCGCGGTCCCTCGAGCTCGCGGGCGAGCAGGGCGATCCGCTCCTCCTCCCCGAGCGAGGCGTAGTCGTCGTGCACGCCGGCGTACGCCAGCACCTGGGCGACCGCGCGCTCGTGCGCCTTGGAGTGCTCGCGCAGGTCGAGCGGCGCCAGCTCGAAGCCGAAGGCACGCGCCCGGGCGTACGCCGGCCGCACGAAGGCGTGCGCGGCGCGGCGCCCCTGGCCGTGCTCGAGGGTGGTCCGCAACGACGCCAGGTCCCGGGCCAGACCGTCGTTCCCGCCCGGGTAGCCGGGCGCGTCCTCGCCACGTTCGAGCCGTTCCTTGGCGCGCGTCAGGAAGTGGTGGACGTAGAAGAGGCGTTGTCGGAACGGCTCGCCCTCGAACCGTTCGCTCGGTCCGTGCTCCGCCTCGAGTTCGGCCAGGTCGTCGCGGAAGGCGCGGGTGAGGCTGATCCGGTCGCCCCACTGCGACAGTTGCTGCACCAGCCGGTCGACGTCCGCCAGGTAGGCGTCGAGCGCGACCGAAGCCTGCAGCCGGTAGGCGGCCTCGGTCACCTCCGGAGCGACGTTCGGATTGCCGTCCCGGTCGCCGCCGATCCAGGAACGGATCCGCAGCACCGGCGGCAGCGGCGGCGCGTCGGCCGGACCGTAGACCGAGTCGAGCGCCCGTTCGAGGTCCTGGTGCACCCGCGGCACCGCGTCCAGCAACGAACGCCGCACGTAGTACAGGGCGCTCTTCACCTCGTCCGCCACCGACGGCTTGCGGCTCAACAGCTGACGGGTCTGCCAGAGGGTCGCGATCTCGGCGTGGATCCGATCGGAGCGTTCGCGGCGCGCCTGCGGCGCCAGGTCCCGCTCGCGCAGGTCGCGCAGGTCGCTCGCGATCCGTTCGAGCTTGAGGCGGACGGTATAGCGCTTCACTTCGGTCGGGTGCGCCGTCAGGGTGAGGCCCACGTCGAGCGAGCCGATCAGGCGGTGCGCCTCGGCCCGGGACCAGCCCTGGTCGCGCAGCTCGGCCACCGCCGCGGCGACCGATTCGGGCCGGGGCGCGTCGTCGCTGGCGCGGGCGTCGCGCAGTCGGTTCACCCGCACGCGGTGGATCTCCTCGGCCAGGTTGATCAACTGGAAGTAGATGGTGAACGCCCGCAGCAACCGTTCGGCCGACTCGAGATCGAGCCCGCGCAGCAGCTCGCTGAGCCGCTTCCGGTCGGCCCCGTCCGAACCCTCGGCACGCATCCGCTTCGTCATGGCGCGCACCTCCTCGACCAGGTCGAAGGTGCGCTGTCCGGAGAGTTCGCGCACGACCGTGCCGAGGGCGGTCCCGAGGAAGTCGACGTCGGCCTTGAGCCGCGCGAACGCCTCCGCCTCGCGGGCGTGCGGGTCGGTCGGGCCGTGCGGGTCGTGCGCGCCGGCGGCGGCGGGGGCGCGGTCCGGAACGTCGCTCATGGCCGGCATCCTATCGCCCGTCGTCGCATCCCCCCGTTCGGTCGTCGGCGTGGATCCGGACCGGCTCGTCGTCGCCGTGCCGCCAGACCACGCGCCGGACCGACCGGGCCCGGACGCCGTCCAGCTCGATCGCGACGGCGTGCACGGTGGCGGTCCCTTCGGCCGGCTTGAAGCGCCGCTTGCGGAAGTCGCGGAAGCGGGCGTGCACCTCGTCGAACGCCATGCCGATCGCCGAACCCTGCACCCCGGTCATGCCGACGTCGGTGACGTAGGCGGTGCCGTGCATCACGGTCGCGTCGGCGGTGGGCACGTGCGTGTGCGTGCCGATCGCGGCGGCGGCCCGGCCGGCCAGGTGCCAGCCGAGCACCTTCTTCTCGCTGGTCGCTTCGGCGTGCACGTCGACCACCAGGGGCACGTCGTCCGGCAGCCGCTCGAGCAGGGCGTCCAGGGCCCGGAACGGATCGTCGAGCGGCTCCATGAAGACCCGGCCCATCACCTGCGCCACGCAGATCCGTCCGTGCCCCGGCACGTCGTACGTGCCGGCGCCCAGGCCGGGCGTGCCCGGCGGGTAGTTGAGGGGCCGCAGCAGCCGGGGGGTCTCCTCGATCAGTTCGGCGGTCTCCTTCTGGTCGAAGGCGTGGTTCCCGAGGGTGACGACGTCGGCGCCGGCGTCGCGCAGGACGCGGTAGTGCTTCCGGGTCAGGCCGAACCCGCCGGCGGCGTTCTCGCCGTTCACGATCACGAAGTCGTAGGCGTCGCGCTCGCGGGCCAGGAAGGCTCGGGCGGCCCGTAGGCCCGGGGTGGCGAAGACGTCGCCGACGAACAGGACGCGCATCCGGCCACGCTACCAGCCGGGCGCGACGGGGCGGGCCGGCGTGGGAGCGGGGGCCGGCCGACGGTGGTAGCGTCGCGTCATGGACCGCTTCGACGCGATCGACCGGAGAATCCTGGGCATCCTACGGGAGCACGGGCGCGCCTCCCACGCCTACGTCGCCAAGCAGGTCGGCCTGTCGGCCCCCGCCGTCGGCGAGCGGATCCGCAAGCTCGAAGGGGCCGGCGTGATCGAGGGGTACCGCGCCGTCCTGGCGCCCGACGCGCTGGGCCTGAACATCTGCGCCTTCGTCGCGCTCGCGCCCAAGCCGGGCACCCGGGTCCCGCGCCTGGTCGAGCGGCTGCTCGAGCTGTCCGAGATCGAGGAGCTCCACTCCGTCGCCGGCACCTACAGCTACTTCGCGAAGGTCCGCGTCCGCGACCCGGAACGGCTCGACGCCTTCCTCGACGACCTCATGATGATGGAGGGGGTCGAACGCACCGAGACGACCATGGTGCTGCGCACCAGCGCCGAACGGGCGGTGCCGCTCCCGTGGCGCGCGTCCGAGGCCGTGGAGGTCCCGGCGTGAGCCGGCGCTCCCGCGTCCTGACGGCGGGCGACGTCGACGCCTGGCTCCGCATCCGACAGGCCTCGTACGGCCACCCCGGCGACCTCTCCGACCCCGTCCTCCGCCGCACGCTCGAAGCACGCGCACCGCTCAGCCGCGGCGTCGACGACGACGGCGAGCTGGCGGCGGTCGCCACCTGGTACCCGTACCGGTTCTTCATCGGCGGCAGCGAGGTCCCGGTCGGCGCCCTCGCCGGCGTCGCGACCGCCCCCTGGGTCCGCCGCCGGGGCCACGTCCGCACCCTGGTCCGCGAGGGGCTCGAGGAGCTCCACCAGGCCGGGACCGGCTGGGCGCTCGAGCATCCGTTCGACCCCGCCTTCTACGGGGCGATGGGGTTCCGCACCGTACCGGCCGGCGTCACGCTGCGCCTGCCGCTCTCCGACTGGCCGGGACGCCGGGCGCTGCCGGAGTTCGGACCGGTCCCGCTGAGCGACCCCGACCTGCGGCGCGACCGGGCGCTCTTCGCGGCGCGCCACAACTTCGCGCTGCAGCGCGACGACGTCGCCGACGACGGTCCGGACCGGGCCGAGCCACGCTGGCGGGTGCTGTCCGAACCGCCGAGCGACGGGGCCACCCCGCCGGTCGCCTACCGCACCGAGGGCGGCTACGTCGTGGTCGCCACCGAAGGCTACGGCTCCGACGGGACGGTCGTGATCCTCGACGCCGCCTGGCGCGACGCGCGGGCCCGCGAGCGGGTGCTGGCGATGCCGAACGCCTGGCGTGGCCAGGTCGGCTGGATCCGGATCGACCTTCCGGCCCACGATCCGTTCGCGCTCGATCTGGTCGGCCGCTACGCCCACCCCCGCACCCTGCTGCAGGCCCGGATCGCCGACCTGCCGGCGGCGCTGCGGCCGTTGCGCGCGCCCAGCGCCCGACTGGCCCGCAGCGGCGTGATGGAGGTGCACGACCCGTTCGCACCGTGGGTGCACGGCCGCTGGGCGGTGACGCTCGACGCCGACGGCTGCACGGTCGAGACGACCGACCGCTCGGAGGACCTGACGGTCACCGCCTCCGCGCTGGCGGCGGCGCTCGCCGGCGTCCCGGTCGCCCCGCTGCTGCACGCCGGCGAGGCCGAGGGCGACGCCGACCTGCTGCGCGCGCTGGCCCAGACCACCGCCGACCAACCGCCGTTCCTGGGGACGATCGACCACTTCTGAGGCCCGGCGCGCTCAGGACGGGTCGGCCGGCTCCTCCTCCTGGACGGCGTCGAGGAACCAGTCCGGCAGTCGTGCCCGCTGGCGGCGCAGCAGGGCCGGGAAGGCGGCGTCCAGCAGGTACGTCACCGCCCGGTCGTCGGGGCCGCGCACGCTGCGACCGTACGCCTGGACCACCGTGAGGCAGGTGCGCCAGGCGTACCAGTCCGGATCGATCGCCTGCCGGGCGGCGACCTGCGGATCGCCCAGGTACGGGTACGGCACCTTGCAGATCGCCTGCCAGCGGGCGGCGTCGCCGGCGAGGTCGATCCCCTCCGTCATCGATGGCGTCAGCAGCACCGTCGGGCCCGGATCGCTCAGGTGCTCCGTCAGCGTCGCGTCCCGATCGGTCGCCGAGGCGTGCGTCCGGAGCCGCCCGCGCAGGTCCAGCGGCAGGCCGTCCCGGATCGCGCGCGCGATGCGGTAGGTGTGCGCGTGCACCACGCCCTTCTCATCATCGTGCCGGCGCATCAGCCGCTCGACCTCGCCGACCAGCTTCGGCAGGTCGTTCGTCAGGTAGTGCCGCGTCAGGCGCGCCACCGGGCGCAGCCGGATCGGGCGCCGTTCGGCCGGGAAGGTCGATTCGGCCCGGACCACCGCGGCGTCGGCTTCGTCGATGCCGAGCGCCCGTAGGTACGTCTCGGCGTCGAGGATCGTGGCCGACATCAGCAGCACCCGCTCCCCGAAGCGGAACAGCAACGGTTCGGCCAGACCGGCGACCTCGACCGGGCGCAGCGCGACGGTGCGCCCGGCCGGATCGCGACCGGTCTCCGCCACCCACTCGGTGTCGCCCTCGTCGACGCTTCCGGCGAGCGTCGCCAGGCGTGCCTGCAGCTGGTCCAGCCAGCGCTTGGTGCGGTACAGGTCGGCGGCGCGCGCTCCGTGGGGCGGGGTGGTCTCGAGCTCGTTCTGGAGGGTGCGCCCCCGCGCGTGCAGCGCCGGGACCAGGTCGAGGACCCCCTCGATCAGCTCGAAGCGATCGTCGCCCTGCGGCAGGCGGCCGTGCACCCCGTGCCGGGTCAGGTCCTCGTCGGAGAGACGCACCTCGACGAACCGCATGAGCGCCGTCTCGACCCCGTGCGCCTCGTCCAGGACCAGCAGCTCGCGCGGCCCGAAGCCGCCGGCGTGGTTCGTCTCGGCCAGGTGGTAGGCGTAGTTCATGACGGTCCGGTCGGCCGCCATCGCCACGTCCTTGGCCCGGAAGTACGGACAGGCTTCGCACTCGGGGAAGGTGCGGCCGGCCAGGCACGGCGCGGCGGCGGCGTGCGTCGGCTGGACCAGGCAGTCGTAGTTCGCCCGCCCTTTCATCAGCGCCAGGTCGTGGAAGTCGCGCAGGTACTGGTCCTGCAGCAGCTTCTGTGCGGTGAGCAGGTAGGCGTCGCGCGCCTCGCGCGCCAGGGCGACCCCGATCGCCGACTTGCCCGAACCGGTCGGCGCCTCGAGCACCACGAACCGGGCGCCGTCGGCGAACGCCGCACGCACGGCGTCCAACGTCTCGCGCTGGCCCTCGCGGTACGCGGGGAACGGGAAGGCGTGCACGGCGGCACGCTATCACGGCCCTCGCGCGGACCGGACCTCGGACCCGGCACGCGATCGGGCCGGCCCGAAGGCCGGCCCGATCGCCGAGGTTGGTGCCGAGGATGGGACTTGAACCCACACGACCTTGCGGTCACTAGCCCCTCAAGCTAGCGCGTCTACCAATTCCGCCACCTCGGCACGAGCGCAGACGCAGCGGTCAATGTACCGCCGGGGGCCGGGGGCGTCAAGCGCGACCCGGACGAAGGAGCGCCTTGCGGCCGGTCGCCGCCGCGCCGGGCCCGCTGGCGCGCCCCGGGTATCGTTCCCCCATGCCGACCTCCCACCGCGCACGTCGCGCCTTCGACGTCCTCGCCCGCCGCCAGCCGGACCTGACGGTGATCGCCGAGGACGTGTACAAGCCGCACAACCTCTCGGCCATGCTGCGCTCGTGCGACGCCGTCGGCATCGGCACGGTGCACGCGGTGCGACCGACCGGAGGGCTGGCGACGTACAACGCCACCAGCGCCTCGGCCGAGAAGTGGGTCGACCTGGTCGTGCACCGCACCGTTCCGGAGGCGATCGAGGCGGTGCGGGCGCAGGGGATGCAGGTCCTGGCCGCTACCTTCAGCGAACGCGCCGTCGACCACCGCGACGTCGACTACCGGCGACCCACGGCGATCCTGTTCGGCAACGAGCGGGACGGGGTCGGTCCCGAAGCGGCCGAAGCGGCCGACGGGCACGTGATCATCCCGATGCTCGGGATGGTGCGGTCGCTCAACGTTTCGGTCGCGACCGCGGTGATCCTGTTCGAGGCGCAGCGGCAGCGCCGCGACGCCGGTCGCTACGACGCGCCCGCCCTCGACGCGCGCACCCGCAACGACCTCGCCTACCGCTGGCTGCACCCCGCGGACGCCGCCCGGCGGGCGGCGCAGGGTCGGCCGATGCCGTGGCTCGACGAGGACGGCTGGCCGCTCCCGCCCGACGACCTGCCGGCGCCCGCGACCGAACGACGCTGCCCGGAGGTCGGGCGCGCCCCGACCCCCGAGGCGGCGATCGGAAGCGGGCCGACCGGCGACCGGGACGGGCGCTGATAGGCTCGAACCCGTGAGCGACGCGCCGTTCCGGACGATCGACCTGGGCCGCATGGGGTACCGCGAAGCGTGGGACCGCCAACGCGCTCTGCACGCCGCGGTCGCCGACGGCGCCGAACCGCCGACGCTGCTCTGGGTCGAGCACGACCCGGTCCTGACCTTCGGCCGCAAGGGCGGCCGGAACCACCTGCTCGTGCCGGAGACGGAGCTGCGGGAGCGTGGCTTCGACCTGGTCGACGTGGAGCGGGGCGGCGACGTGACGTACCACGGGCCCGGCCAGCTGGTGGGCTACCCGGTCCTTCCGGTCGGACGTCGGGTGCGGGCGTACCTGCGCGCGATCGAGGAGGCCACGGTCGACCTCTGCGCGCAGTTCGGGACCCGTGCCGCCGGCAGTCCCGGCTACGCCGGCGTCTGGATCGGCGACCGCAAGGTGTGCGCGATCGGGGTGGCGATCCGGCGGGGCGTGTCGTTCCACGGGTTCGCGCTGAACGTGGCGACCGACCTGTCGCACTTCGGCACGATCGTTCCGTGCGGCTTGCACGACCGCGGCGTCACCAGTCTGAGCGAACTCTCGGGCCGGGCGGTCGACCTGACCGAAGCGAAGCGCCGGCTGCAGCCGTTGCTGCACGAGCGCTTGGCACCGTTCGCGCGTCCGCGTCGCACGATCGCGGCCGACGAGGAGAGGACCCCCGCGTGATCAACTCCCGCGACTTCAAGAAGACCGTCAAGGCCGTGCCCGGCGGGCTCGCACCCCGCACCCGGCCGGTACCGCGCCTTCCCGACGACCCGGCGTCGGTGCGGCCCACCGCGCCGGACGCCGCACCGACGCGCGAGCGGAAGCCCGACTGGCTCAAGGTGAAGCTGCCCTCCGGCGGCCGCTACCAGGAGATGAAGCGGAACGTGACCGGGCACCGTCTCGCGACGGTGTGCGAGGAGGCACGCTGCCCGAACCTGGCCGAGTGCTGGAACGCCGGCACCGCCACGATCATGCTGATGGGGTCGGTCTGCACCCGCGCCTGCAAGTTCTGCGCGGTCGCGACCGGGAATCCGAAGGGCCTGCTCGATCCGGACGAACCACGTCTGGCGGCCGAATCGGTCGCGATGATGGGCCTCGAGTACGTGGTGCTCACCTCCGTCGACCGCGACGACCTGCCGGACGGCGGCGCCTCGCACTACGCCCGCTGCGTCCGCGCGATCAAGGAACGCAACCCGGACACGGCGGTCGAGGCGCTCACCCCCGACTTCGCCGGCGTCACGGAGCACGTCGACGTCGTCCTCGACTCCGGCATCGAGGTGTACGCCCAGAACCTCGAGACGGTCCGTCGGCTCACCCACCCGGTGCGCGACCCGCGCGCCGGCTACGACCAGACGCTCGGCGTGCTGGGGCACGCCAAGCGCGCCCGGCCGGACGTGCTCGTCAAGACCAGCCTGATGCTGGGGCTGGGCGAGACCGACGCGGAGATCGCGGAGACGCTACGCGACCTGCGCGCCGTCGGGGTCGACATCGTGACCCTCGGCCAGTACCTGCGCCCCAGCGAGGCGCACCTGCCGGTCGAGCGCTACGTGCCCCCCGCCGACTTCGCGCGCTACCGCGAGGAGGGGCTGGCGATGGGGTTCCTCGAGGTGGTCTCGGGACCGTTGGTGCGCAGCTCGTACCGCGCGGAACGGGCGCTCGAGAAGAACAACGCCGGGATCGCCCTCTGAGGCGATCCCGGCGCGTCCGGTCGCGGAACCGGCGAACCGGTCAGGCGGGCGTCGGCTCCTGGGCCGCCGCGGCCCGTTCCGGGTTCAGCTCGAGGAACCGTTCGTGCGCCTCGCGGATCATGGCGTGGGTCTCCTCCACCCCGTGCCAGTCCTCGACGCGGGTCTCCTTGCCTTCGAGCTCCTTGTAGATCGCGAAGAAGTGCTCGATCTCCCGCAGTCGGTGGGGGCTGATCGAGGAGATGTGGCGGTTGTTGTCGTAGCGGGGGTCGTCGACCGGCACCGCCAGCACCTTCTGGTCGCGACCCTTCTCGTCCGCCATCTCGAGGAACCCGAGCGGCCGGGCGCGGAGCACGGTGCCGGGGAAGGTCGGATGGTTCGTGAGGACCAGCACGTCGACCGGATCGCCGTCCTCGGCGTGGGTGCTGGGCACGAAGCCGTAGTCGCCCGGGTAGTGCAGGGGGCTGTAGAGCACCCGGTCGAGCGTGAAGATGCCCAGCTCCGGATCGTACTCGTACTTGTTCGCGCTGTTGCGCGGCACCTCGATCACGCAGTTGACGACGTCGGGCGCACGTTCGCCCATGCTCAGGTGGAACAGGTTGATCATCGAAGGTCTCCGTGGGGTCCGACCGTTCCGGCGCGGTCGGACGGGGATTGGGGTTCGGTCGGCCGCGCGGCGTCCGCGCCCGGGGCGGCGGCGCGTGCGGCGACCGATTCGAGGAACAGGCGGTGGACGCGGTCGTCCCCGCTCAGTTCCGGGTGGAAGACGGCGGCCATCACGCGGCCCTGCGCCACCGCGACCGGATCGCCCCGCCAGCGGGCGAGGACGGTCGTGTCCGGCCCGACCGAGGCGATGCGGGGCGCACGGATGAAGACGGCCCGGAACGGGGCGTCGAATCCGCGCACCGCGAGGTCGGCCTCGAACGAGGCGATCTGACGCCCGTAGGCGTTGCGGGCGACGGTCAGGTCGATCAGGCCGAGCCGCAGTTGCTCGGGTCGTCCCTCGATCTCGCGGGCGAGGAGGATCGCCCCCGCGCAGGTTCCGAAGATCGAACCGCCGGCGGCGTGGAAGGCGGGCAGCGCGGTGTCGAAGCCGTACGCCGTCGCCAGCTTCGCCACGGTCGACGACTCGCCGCCCGGGACGATCAGGCCGTCCAGTCCCTCGAGCTGTTCGGGGAGGCGGACCTCCCGTGCCTCGGCGCCCAGCCGTTCGAGCGCGAGGCGGTGTTCGCGAAAGGCGCCCTGGAGTGCGAGGATCCCGATCTTCACGCGCCCGATCGTGCCACGGAACGGCGCCGCGGGCGGTCCTCCACGATGCCGCGCCCGCGGGACCGCGACGGGGTCGCCGGGCGGCTCACGCCGCGGCGCCCGCCCGGGCGCCGTACAGGATGGCGCGGGCGGTCGCGCGTTGGG
>SLSQ01000247.1 GCA_007130355.1 Trueperaceae bacterium | reverse complement strand
TGGTCCTTCGGCACCAGCACCGTGTGGTTCTGATCACTGTGGCCCATCGCGAAGTCGCCCTCGGACTGGATCTCGCGGATCAGCACCCGCGTCTCGCGGCCGAGCCAACGCTGGTTCGCGAGGTGCGCGTACGTCTTCTGCTTTTCGATCAGCCGCTGCAGCCGCTCCGTCTTGACGTGGCGCGGCAGGTCCTCGAAGTGCTTCGCGCTGGGCGTTCCCGGCCGGGCCGAATAGATGAACATGTAGGCGTGCTCGTAGGCGACCTCGTCGAAGAGGGAGAGGGTCGCTTCGAAGTCCTCCTCGCTCTCGCCGGGGAAGCCGACGATCACGTCGGTGCTCAGGACCACGTCCGGCACCTTGGCGCGGATCTCGCGCACGATCTCGAGGTACCGCTCGCGGCGGTACTCGCGCGCCATGCGGCGCAGGACCCGGTCGCTGCCCGACTGGACCGGAAGATGGATGTAGTCGCAGACGTTCGGTTCCTCGGCGATCGCGTCGATCACGTCGCTGGTGAAGTTCATCGGGTGGCTGGTCGTGAACTTCACGCGCGGGATGCCGATGCGCGCGATGAGGCGCAGCAGCTCGGCGAAGCTCGGCAGCGACGGGTCCTTGAGGCCGTAGCTGTTCACGTTCTGGCCGAGCAGCACGATCTCCTGTACGCCGGCGTCGCGCATCGCCTCCGCCTCGCGCAGCAGCACCTCGACCGGCCGCGACACTTCGGGCCCACGGGTCTGCGGCACGATGCAGTAGGTGCAGGAGTGATCGCAGCCGCGCATGATCGTCAGGAAGCCGGTCAGCGCATCCGGGGCGGGCGGGATCAGCGTGTCCAGGTCGCTCCGGAACTCGAGGTTCTCGACCCGTCCGGCGCCCTCCTCGAGGCGTGCGACCGCCGGCACCACGTCGGTGATCGCGCCCGGCCCGAGCAGCAGGTCGACGTCGAACTTGCGGGCGATCTCCTGCCCCTCCTCGAGCTGTGCCAGGCAGCCCATCACGCCCACCTTGAGGTCGCGGCCCGCACGCTTCTCCTTGCGGAGCGCACCGAGCAGCGAGACCACCTTCTCGACCGGCTTGCCGCGCACCGCGCAGGTGTTGATCAGCAGCAGCTGCGCATCGTCCGGATGGTCGACCAGCCGGTGCCCGCCCGAGACCAGCTCGGAGCGGATCGTGTGCGTGTCGTACTCGTTCATCTGGCAGCCGTAGGTGATCACGTGGGCGCGCACGTAGGACCTCCTGGTTCGAGTGGGTGCCGCTGCGGCCGGGCGGGTCGTTCGCGCGGCGCGCACGGTCGGGGCGAGGAACGATACCAACCGGCGGCGCGGCCGCGCCAGAGGTGCGAACGGGACGCGCCCCGCGTTCAGGCAAGGCGCGGGAGCAGCCAGGCGAGCAGCACCAGGAGCGGGCTCGCGGCGGCCACGCCGAAGCCGAGCGGAAGCAGCCGGGGGAACCGCCGCTGGACGGCTGGGACGGCGGTCGCGGCGGCCATGGTCACGCCCGCCAGGAACACCCAGGCGGCGACCGTGACCAGCCAGCCCCAGGTCACGGGGCGTCCTCCAGCACGATCGAGGGACGACCGGGACGGAGGGAGGGCGGGTCGCCCGGCACCACCGTGAACCGTTCGACCATTCGGGCTCGGCTGGGGCCGTCGAGGATCGCGACGCCCAGTTCGCTCGGGAGTTGGTCGGCCGGGACGGAGAGGCGCGCCGTTCCGTCCTCGATCTCGGCGTCCGGGCGGTGGGTCCCGTCGGCGTAGAGGACGAGCGCGGCGCCGTTCGCGAGGTAGCGCAGCTCGAAGCGGACGATCGTGCGCGTCCGCGGCGTCGCCCGCGCCTCCGCGAACCGGGACGAGCCGGGCGCGATCGCGCCCGGCCGGCGCCAGCCGTCCGGATCGAGCACGATCCGGTCGCTGCGGCGGTAGGTCACGTCGTCGACCCGCACGCCCAGGTCCAGACGCGGCACGGTCCCTGCCGGCACGTCGAGATGAAGATCGGCCCGGCCGTCGGGGCCGAGCACCACCGCTTCGGCCGGGCGTTCGTCCAGGAACGTCATCGTTTCCTCGCCGGGGGGCCCGTCCAACTCGATCGCCCACGCGACCGTCGCCTCGGTGGTCCGGTCGGCGAACGCCTCGGCCCGGGCGAGCGGCCGCGCGCCGAACACCTGCGCCACGTAGGTGCCGTCCGCGCCGACGGCGGTGCCGAAGCCGACGTGGCTGAAGGCGTCGTTCAGGAGGTTGCGGCGGTGGGAGGGCGACGCCAGCCAGCCGGCGACCGCGGGGCCGGCGACCTCCGGACCCGGCATGCGGGCCAGGTTCTCGCCCACCTCGACCAGCGCCACCCCCGCCTCGGCGACCCGCATCCCCACCGTCGCCCGGTCCGGGTCGGGCGAGCCGTGATCGAGCACCCCCCGTACCGCGTTCTCGGCCGCGTGCGCCCGGGCCGCCCGCGCCAACCCCGGGTCGTGGACGAGCGGATCGAGCCCGTGCGCGCGGCGCGCCTCGTTCGTCTCGGCGAGCAGCCGCCGTTCGAGGACGGGGTCCCCCTCCGGCGCAGGGTCGGCGGGAGCCGGCCCGCTCTGCGCGAGCGCCGAGGAGAGGAGCAGGGTCAGTCCTGCGGCGACCACGGCGGCCCGGCCCCACGGGGTCCCGGCGACGGCGGGTCGGTACGGCCGTCGTGAGCGTGGCCGGGGCGTGGAGGCGGCGGTCGTGGGCATCGGCCCCACGATACCGTCGGCGACGGCGCAGGCGACGCGGTAGCGTGGCGAGCGTGGATGGCGCGAAGGAACCCGGAGCGTTCGTACGGCAGGTCGCGCGCGTGGTGCGGGCGGTGCCGGCCGGTTCGGTCGCGACGTACGGCGACGTGGCCCTCTACGCCGGACGGCCGGGCGCGGCGCGTCAGGTCGGCATGGCCCTCCGGCGCGCGGCGCACGATGAACCCGACCTGCCGTGGCACCGGATCGTGAACGCCCAGGGCGGGATCAGCACCTACAAGGTCGGCGCCGGCGAGCTCCAGGAGGCGCTCCTGCGGCGCGAGGGGATCGTCTTCCGAGGGGGACGGATCGACCTGGCGGCGCACCGGTTCCGGCCGGAGGAACCGATCTGAGGCGACGGTGGACGGTGCCGGCCCGCGCGCGATCGGGCACCGGCCGCCGCCGCCCACGAGCGCCGGCCGGCGGCCCCGCCCCGACCGTCAGCCGATCCGGAAGCCGGCGCCCGCCCCGGCCCAGACGATCACGCGCCGCTCGACGGTGCGGGTGAACGGACCGACCCGCACCTTCAGCCGTGCCCAGACGCCGCCGTGGTTGCGCAGGTTCTCCGCCGCGTCGCCGAGGCCCGGCACCAGCCAGGCGAACGCGTCGTAGGCCGAGGCGAGCAGGTCGGCCTGCACGTCGCGGGTCGCGTCGTTCGGGAACGGCGCCTCGAAGCGGGCCTCGAACCGTTCCGCCCGGCGTCCGCGCAGGCGGCCGCCGGACAGCAGCCGATGGCGGCCCAGCCGGTCGGAGCGGGTGGTGACCGGCGGCTTCCGGCGCCGCGTGCCGAAGGCGGGCAGACGCGGATCGCGGCGTTCGGTCCGCTGGTAGGTGTTCTCGACCAGTTCGATCGTGACGTGCACCCCCGAGGTCGGGCCGTACGCCACCACCTCGCCGAGCACCGGCAGCTCCTCGCCGGTCCGGACCCGATCCGGCACCTCGAGCGCGACGCGGTGGAACAGCCGTTCGGTCGCCGCCTTCTGCAGCGTCGTCCAGAAGGCGGCGGCCGAGAGGACCGTCTGGACGCCCTGCACGTACGGGTGCAGCGCCAGCCACGGCGCCGTCTCGGGCCGCAGCAGCAGCAGCGCCCCCGCCAGCGCGGCGACGCCGTGCAGCCCCGACAGCCAGAACGACGGCAGCGCGGCGAGCGCCGGCCGGGGCGGCAGGTCGAGCGCCGGATCGCGGACCCAGCGCCGGGCGACGCCGCACCGTTCGCAGGTCCGTACGTCCGGGTTGGCGTGTCCGCACTCGCTGCAGGTCCAGCCTTCCTCGCGCACGGCGACAGGGTACGACCGTGCGGCATCGACGCGACGTGAGCGATCTCGTACGCGCGCGGCGCGGCACGTGCGGAGGCGGTCGGGAGGCGTCGTACCCGTCGGTTAGCATGCCCGCATGGACCCGATCTCGCCCACCGTCGACCTGGCCCGCGCGCTCATCCGCGCTCCCAGCCCCAGCGGATCCGAAGCGCCCGCCGCCGAAGTCCTGCTCAGCGCCTTCCATCGGTACGGCTTCGACCGCGCCTGGACCGACGAGGTCGGGAACGCCATCGGCGTGTTCGAACGCGGCGACGGCCCGACCGTGATGCTCAACGGCCACATCGACACCGTGCCGAGCGGCGACCCCTCCCTCTGGCCGCACGCGCCGCTCTCCGGGGTGGTGGCGGACGAACGCGTCTGGGGGCGCGGCGCGAGCGACATGAAGGGCAGCCTGGCGTGCATGGTCGTGGCCGCCGCCCAGGCGGCCGAACGTGGGTTCGACGGCACGCTGATCGTGGCGGGGGTCGTGCAGGAGGAGGTCGGCGGCCTCGGGGCGCGCTGGCTGTCCGAGACCCTCGCGCCGGACGTGATCGTGCTGGGCGAACCGAGCAAGCTCGCCTTCAAGACCGGCCACCGCGGTCGGCTCGAGGTCGACGTGCACCTGCCCGGAACGATCGCCCACGCCGCCAAGGCGGAACTCGGCGCCAACGCGCTCTACCGGGCGGCCGCCTTTCTGAGCGCCCTCGAACGGCTCGACCTGCCGAGCGGCGGGCCGCTGGTCGGCTCGAGCGCTACGCCCACCCGGATCCGATCGTTCCCCGAGGACGGCGCGAACGTGGTGCCCGGCTCGGCGGTCGTGACGGTCGACTACCGCAACCTGCCCTCCGACGCGCCGGACGAGGTGCTCGCGCGGTTGCAGGCGCTCGATCCGGAGGCGGAGCTCCACGTGACGGAGGAGCGCGCGGTCAGCGAGTCGGGGGCGGTCTCCCGCACCTTCCCGCGGATCAACCCTGCCTACCTGGCGCCCGAGGACCACGCCTGGACCCGCTTCGGCCGGTCCGTCTTCGAGCGGGTGCTGCCGCAGCACGATCTGCCGTTCGACGAGGGCACCTGGTGGTTCGCGACCGACGCGCCGTACCTGGCCGCGCACGGCGCGGTGGTGCTCGGTTTCGGTCCGGGCGAGGAGGAACTGGCCCACACCACCCGCGAGAGCGTCCGGATCGACAGCCTCGAGGCGGCGACCGGCGTCTACCGCGACGTGGCGCTCGGCCTGTTCGACGGGCCCGGGGATTCCGGGGACCGAGCGGCGCCGGAGCGTTCCCGATGAGCGGCGACCGTCCGCTCACGCCCGACGGGCTGCTGGGCGCCACGATCACCCTCAACGGCGACCGTTGGACGGTCGTCGACGTCGCCCCGGCCGAACCGCTGGCCGAGATGACCGCCGCGATCCTCGAGGAGGAGGGGTACGTCTCGGTGGTGCGGCCGGCCGATCCGTTCGACGACGTCTTCGCGCACCTCGGCGCCTCGCGCGTCGGGACCACCGTGGTGCTCGTGCCCGAGCCGGACGCCGCCGCGGCGCAGGAGCTGATCGCCGCGACGGTGACCGACTACCAGGGCGAGGAACTCGAGGCGTTGCTCGCGTCCGGCGTCTCGCTCGACGATCTGGACGGTGCCGTCGTCGACGCGAGCGACGGAGCGGACGACGAGGAGGACGCAGCGGAAGGCACCGACGACGGAACCGGGGAGGGGCCGACCGGGGGGCGCCGCGGCGACGCCTGAGCGAGCGGCGCCGGCCCGGCGCCGCCGCGGTCAGAAGCCGAAGGCGAGCCCGGCCGCGACGCCGAAGGCGGTGTGCTCGGCGAGCGGCGAGCGGCGGCCGTGCACCGCGACGTCGAAACCGGCCCCGGCGAAGCGCAGGCCGCCGCCGACCCCGACGACGAGGCCGTTCTCGTACCCCAGGCCGGCCCGTCCGAGCACGGTGCCGAACGGCACGCCGACCCCCGCCTCGGCGCCGAGGTGGGCCTGGACCCCGCCGGGGCGGTACGAAGCGTCGGCGACGAGGAGCAACGACGCGAGCTCGGGCACGCCGATCGTGGCCGGTTCGAGGTCGTAGGCGAAGGTGCCGGTCACCCCGATTCCGGCGCCGAACGCCGTGCGCGAGGCCGGCCGGCGTCCTTCGCCACGTACCGCCGCCTCGTCGCTGCCGATGAACCGGAGTTCGTAGCCGGACCACGATTCGAACGCCAGGTCGTGGACCGAGAGCCCCGCGGTCACCGTTCCCTCCGGGGTGGGCACGACCGCCGTCGCGCCCACGTCCACGACCAGCCCGTACCCGATCCCGCCGTCGCCGACGACGGCCACGAACGCGTCGGCGTCGTACGTCCAACGGGCTTCGAGATCGCCGTCCTGGCCAGGCCCGACGCTCACGATCGCGGAACCGTCCAGGTCGGCGCGGGCGAGCCCGAGGAACGGGGCGCCGCGCACGCCGACGTGGAGGGTGCCGGGGAACAGGTCGGTGGGCAGCGGCAGCGGGCCCCCGAACTGCACGTCGAGCGCGACGCCCGCCTGGGCGGCGGCGCCGAAGTCGATGCGGCCCTCGGGCGCTCCTTCGCGCACGACGTCCCGGAACGCGCGGTCCGGTCGGACCGATCCGCGGGCCGACAGGTACGGGCGCACGCCGACCCGGAGTCCGGCAGTGCCGGTCTCGAAGGCGAGCGGCAGGGTCGTGTCGGACCGGAACGAGGCCGCCCGGCCACGGGCGGGCGCGAAGGTCGAGCCGCCGTCCGGCCGGACGGCGACGATCGGTTCGCCGTCCTCGTCGAACGCGATCCGCGTCACCAGCTCCTCGGGACTCCGTGCCGGGTTGAAGAGCAGCGTTTCGACCGACGTGAGCTGGTCGAAGAGGGCGAACGGATCGAACCGCTCCGCTCCGGGTCGGAGGCGGTCGTCGACGATCAGGTTCGCCAGGCCGAGCGGCAGCCCGAACTCCGAGCCGGTATCGGGAAGGCCGGCGTAGGCGGGGTTGACGGAGGCCGCGCCGCTCGGCGCCAGGGCGCCGCCCATCCCGAGCGACCGGACGCTGTGCGCCTGCGCCGGCGACAGGAACGGGACCGAGAGCAACGCGAGGGCGGCGAGGACGAGCGTGGGACGTGGGAACACGGGAGCCTCCTGGGACGCCGCCGACGACCGACGGACGGGTTCTTGGACGGGTCGGGATCCTACCGCGGCTCGGGCAGGGGCTCCAGGCCGGTCACGATCCGCTCGCGGTGCGGCTCGAGGAACGGCGGCAGCACGACCGACTCGCCGAGCCGTTCGGGATCCTCGTCGACGGCGAAGCCGGGACCGTCGGTCGCCAGCTCGAAGAGCAGCCCGTTCCCGTCCCGGACGTAGAGACTCCGGAACCAGTAGCGGTCGACCGGGCCGCTGTTCGGCACGTTCGCCTCGCGCAGACGCTCGGTCCACGCTTCGTAGGCGTCGTCGTGGATCCGCAGCGCCAGGTGGTGCACGCCGCCGGCCCCCGGCCGTGCCACGGACGCGTCCGGATCGACGCGGAGGTGCACCTCGGCGTGCGGTCCGGCGGACGCCGGCGGGGCGAACACGTGCACCTCGCGCCCATCGCGTCGGTAGCTGCGGACGGGCGCCCAGCCGAACACGCCGTGCAGCAGCGGCGCGGTGCCCCGCAGGTCGCGGACGGTGGCCTGCACCGGCCCCAGGCCGCGGATCTGCTCCCGCTCCGGCACCGGCGACCGTGGCCACGGGGCCGGGGCGTCGCCCGCGCCGTCGTCGACGACGAGCGCGTAGCGCTGCCCCTCCGGGTCGCGGAACGGCAGTTCGGCGCGGCCGTCGATCTCTTGCGGCGGGTCGAGGTCGACGCCGTGCTCCCGCAGCCGGGCCTCCCAGGCGCGGAGGGCGTCGGCGTCCCGCACGCGCAGGCCGGTGCGGTCGAAGACGTGCCCGCCGCGCACCTCGCGCGGCACCTTCCAGTCGAAGAAGGTCAGATCGGTGCCGGGCGAACCGGCGCCGTCCGCATAGAACAGGTGGTAGGCGGAGACGTCGTCCTGGTTCACGCTGCGCTTCACCAGGCGCAGGCCGAGCACCTCGGTGCAGAAGCGCAGGTTGCCGGCGATATCGGCGGAGACGGCGGTCAGATGGTGGATTCCGTGGGGCTGCATGGCGGCTCCTCTCGTCCTCGCCGCAGCCTCGCAGCCGCAGCCGCTCGCGACCGCGGCGCGGACGACGGTGTACGCGCCGCTGCGGGCGACGGTGCGGGCCACGGTCCGCTCAGGTCGGGAAGCGGCGCGAGAGACGCTCGGAGCCGGCCACGCCGAAGCGAAGCGGCGCCTCCGCCCACGATCCGGCGTAATCGACGCCGATCCGCGGCCCGCGGACGATGCGCGCCGGGCGCGGGCCCGCCGCGATCCGCACCCGGCCGGTCGTCAGGTCGGCCCCGTCGTCGGTCCGTTCGACGCCGAGCGCCCGAGCGGTCAGGCCCGGCCCGTGCGTGCGCGCCTCGAATCCGAGCGGTTCGACCGCTCGGATCAGCACCGCGTGCGGCTCGCCCGCTTCGGCCGTGACGACGTTCAGCATCGTGTGCAGGCCGTAGATCAGGTAGGCGTAGGCGGTGCCGGGCGGTCCGTACATCGTCTCGGTCCGGCGCGTCCGCCCGCGGTGCGCGTGGCAGGCGGCGTCCTCCTCGCCGAGGTACGCCTCGGTCTCGACGATGCGGGCGGCGCGCACCACGCCCGCGCCGTCCCGGACGGTCACGAACGCGCCGAGCAGCGCCCGCGCCACGTGGTCGGCCGGACGCGCGTAGGCGGCGCGCGGCAGCGGCCGTTCGAAGAGGACGTGCGGCGGTTCCGGCCGAGCGCCGACGCCGCCTGCCGGGGTGGCCGTCACTCGTCCGCTCCTCCCCCTCCCTGGGCGGCGCCGCTCAGGGCGGCGAAGTCGGGGGCGCCGCCCCCGACCGCCCGCACGCCGCGACCGTCCCAACCGGCGTACGCCCAGAAGCGGCCTGGACGTCCGTCCCGCAGGTAGGCGAGCAGCGGCTCCCGGAGGGGAGGGATCGGGATGGTGCGCTCGATCTCCTCGGCCGGCACGAAGCGCGCCTCGACGATGAAGCCGTCCGGATCGCGCGGGTTGAGGAGCCCCTCGTGCTCCGCGACGAAGGCGAAGCTGATCGCCCGGTCGTTGCGCCGCCGGTCCTCGACGTGCACGGCGTAGGCGAGGTGCCGCACGTTCGTGACGTTCAGGCCGGTCTCCTCGAGGACCTCGCGCCGCAGCGCGTCGAGCGTCGATTCGTACCGTTCGACCACCCCACCGGGAAGCGTCCAGCGGACGTGGCCGTGCCCTTGCCAGTCGTTGCCTACGAGCAGGACTCGACCCTGACGGTCGAGCAGGATCGCCGCGGCAACGACGAACTCACGCCGAGCCACCGGCGTGGACGGGCGCTTGGCCCTCGTTCCGGGCGAGGTCCGCGAGCCGTTCGTCCTGTTCGGCCGCGGCGAGCGCGTCGACCAGCTCGTCGAGCTCGCCGGCCAGCACCTGCTGCAAGGCGCGCGTGGTGTAGCCGATGCGATGGTCGGTCACGCGGGACTGCGGGACGTTGTAGGTGCGGACCTTCTCGCTGCGGTCGCCGGTGCCGATCTGCACCAGCCGTGCCTCGCGCGCTTCGGCCTGGGCCTTGGCGCGCTCCCGTTCGAGGAGCCGAGCGCGCAGCACCTGCATCGCCTTCTCCTTGTTCTTGTGCTGGCTCTTGCCGTCCTGGCAGGTGACGATCACCTCGTCGGCGGTGCCGGCGCGGTAGGTGAGCCGGACCGCCGAATCGGTGGTGTTCACCGACTGCCCGCCCGGACCGCTGCTGCGGAAGACGTCGACCCGCACGTCGTTCGGATCGAGGTCGACCGACGCTTCGTCCGCCTCGGGCAGCACCGCGACGGTCACGGTACTGGTGTGGATACGGCCCTGCGTCTCCGTCTCCGGCACGCGCTGCACGCGGTGGACGCCCGACTCGAACTTGAAGCGGGCGTAGGCGCCCCGACCGGCGATCTCGCACGACGCCTTGGCGAGGCCGCCGACCTCGGTCGGCGAACTGTCGAGCAGTTCGAGCCGGAACCCGTGGCGTTCGGCGTAGCGGCGGTAGGCGTCGAACAACTCGCGGGCGAAGAGGGTCGCCTCGTCGCCGCCGGCGGCCGCCCGGATCTCGAGGATCACGTCCTTGCCGTCGTACGGGTCCTTGGGGAGGAGCAGGCGCTGCAGCTCCGCCTCGATCCGCTCCCGTTCGGGGGCGAGGTCGGCGAGCTCCTCGCGCGCGACTTCGGATAGTTCCGGGTCGTGGCGCAGTTCCTGCGCTTGGTGGATCGCCGAGAGCACCGCGCGGTACCGGTGGTACGCCTCGGCGATCGGCGCGAGGTCGGCGTATCGGCGCGAGGCGTCCCGGTAGCGGGCCGCGTCGGCCAGCACCTCCGGATCGCCCAACGTGCGCTCGAGCGCCGCGACCTCGTCTCGGATGCGTTCCAGCGTGGAGATCATTGCCCCGAGCATAGCGCGACGTCCGTCCCGCCCCCGCCGCAGCGCCCGCCGCGGCGGGCGTGGTCGCTCAGCGGTCCGGCACCAGCCGCCCCGACTCGAGCACGGCGGCGACCAGGCCGTCCGCCGTGGCGGCGTCGGTGCTGCGTTCGCCCGGCGCGTACCGGCCCGCCGCGAGGGTGGTGGGGGGGAGGGAGACGAAGGCGTCCCGTAGCGCGAGCCGGAACGAAGCCACGTCGCCGACCGGGACGCCGTAGGCGACCGCGTTCTCGGCGGCGCGCCGGAGCAGCTCGAGCGCGTCGTGCATGCGGGCGCCGTCGGCCGCGAACGGCCGGCTCTCGAGCCGCCCGTCGCCGAGCGCCCGCGCGTCGTGGCGCCACGAGGCGGGCTCGGAGTCGGGCGCGAGCTCGGGCAGCGAGGCGGGGGAGACCATCACACGAACGTCGCCGCTCAGTCCGGTGGGCAGGCCGCCCGACGCCGGTTCGGCGAGGGCGCTGCGCAGGTAGATCGGTCCGCGCCAGCCACGGGCGTCGAGGGCGCGGACGGCGCGCACCGTATCGTCCGGCAGGCCCCAGACCACGATCGCGTCGGGGACGCGCGTCGCCACCCAGAGCGCCTCGGGCGTCAGCGGCGCCTGCGTCGGTCCGTAGCGCGCCTCGCCGACGACCCGCAGGTCGGGCACCCCCAGGAACGACGCGAACCGGTCGGCCGCCTCGTCGCCGAACGCCCCCTCGAGCGTCATCAGGCCGAACCCGCGGACGCCCCGCTCGTAGCCGTCCCGGACCACCGCCTGCAGGGCGACCGTGTCGCTCGGGGCGAGCACGAACTGCCAGCCGGCCGCCTCCGGGCGTCCGCCTGCCGTGACCGACAGGAGCGGGATCCGCGCCGCCGCCGCGGTCGCCGCCACCCGCCGCGAGGCGGTGGCGGTGCTGCAGCAGACCACCGCGTGCGCCCCGTCGGCGATCGCCGCCTCCACCTGACGCACGGCGCGGTCCGGATCGCTCGCGTCGCTGCGGACCTCGACCTGGACCGGCAGGCCGAACACTCCGCCGGTCCGCTGCACGCGTGCGGCCCACGCCTCCGCCACGCGGCGTTCCAGAATCCCGCGGTCGGCGCGCGACCCCAGGTCGGAGACGATCACGTCGATGCGGATCGGATCCGGCTCGGCCGCGACCTGGGCGCGGCCCGAGGCGAGGTTCAGGGCGAGGGCGGCCGCGACGAGGTACGCGAGCCAGCGCGCGGAGGGAGCGGGGGAACGACGGGCGGCGGTGCGTTCGGAGGCCATGCGTCCTCCTACCGCGCCGGCGCG
>SLSQ01000019.1 GCA_007130355.1 Trueperaceae bacterium | reverse complement strand
GCTCGCGCCGGAACGGGTCTGGGCCGACGAGGCGTCGGCCTGGCTCGCGAACGACCTGCCGACGGCGCCGCTCCCGCCCGATCTGGACGCCGACCGCCGGCGGGCGTGGGACCGGCGCCTGCGGGACGGACCGCCCGCCGTGATCGTGGGCACCTGGCCGGTGCTCGGGGCGCCGGTGCCCAGGGCCGGGCGGGTGCTGCTGCTCGAGGCGGAGAGCGAAAGCCACAAGCTGCGGGCCGGATCGCGCTCCTGGGCGCCGGCCGCCGCGCGCCTCTGGGCCGAAGCGCACGGGGTGCCGTGGTCGGCGACCGACGTGCTGGCCGGACCGGAACTGCGCCACCACGCCGCCCCGCACGGCCGCATCGTGACCGTGCCGCGCCCCCGCGTCCGCTGGGCGCGGGCCGACCTGCGTCGGGCGCGGTCGTGGCCGCTGTCCGACGATGCGATCCGGGTCCTGGCGCAGGTGCGCGACCGCGGGCGGCAAGCGCTGGTGCTGGTGCCTCGGCGCGGCTTCTCCGCCGCCCTCGGCTGCCGCGACTGCGGCGCCGCCACGATGTGCCCGAACTGCGACCTGGCGCTGCGGTGGCACGCGCGCGACCGTCGCCTCCGCTGCCACCAGTGCGGCCACGACGAGGCGCCGCCCGAACTGTGTCCGGCGTGCGGCGGCGCCGACCTCGCCGCGCAGCGCGCTGCCGGCAGCGAGTGGGTGGTGCGGGCGCTGCAGCGGGCGGTGCCGGGCCTGCCGACGGTGCGCTACGACGCCGACGCGCGCGAACCGCTCGACGGACTCCGGTCCGGCGCGTCCGGCGCGCTGGTCGGCACCAGCGCCGTGCTGCGGCTACCTCCGCTGCCGGTGCTGTCGCTGATCGTGGCGACGCAGGTCGACGGGGCGCTCCACGCCGACGACTTCCGGGCCGACGAACGGGTGCTGCGGCTGCTGCTCTCGCTGCACGAGGTCGCGGGGGACCGGGCGCCGCTCGGCCTGATCCAGACGTTCGCGCCCGACCATCCGGTCCTCGCCGCCGTGGCGTCCGACGCGCCGGACGCCGTCGGGCGCGTGGTGCAGGCGATGGACGCTCGTCGTCGCGCGTTCGGCTACCCACCGTACGGCCGCCTCGCGCGGGTGCAGATCTCCGCCCGACGCGAGGGCGACGCTTGGGAGGCCGCCACGGAGGTCGTCGGACGCCTCCGCACCGCCGGTGCACGGGAGGCCGACCTGCTCGGACCGGCCCCGGCGCCGGTGGCGCGGATCCGCGGCCGTTCGTTGGTGCAGGTGTTGATCCGCAGCGACGACGACGCGCGGCTGCGCACGCTGCTCGCGAGCGGCCTCGGCGAGGGGCTCCGGGCCGTCCAGGTACGCATCGACGTCGACCCGCGCGACATCGGCGACGTCCTCGACTGACGCGAGCCGAACGGCTCGGGGCGGGCGGCGGGGTTCGCCGCCGCCCGCCGCGACCTTCTCACGCGGGACGGCTACCATGGGGCCGAGATGGCGATGCTGACGAACCGACGCGCACGACACGACTACGAGCTGCTCGACCGCTACGAGGCCGGTCTACGGCTGCGGGGCAGCGAGGTCAAGGCGCTGCGGCAGGGCGGCGGCAGCCTGGCGGAGGCGTTCGTGCGGAGCGCGAACGGCGAACTGCTGCTCGAGGGGATGCACGTCCCCGAGTACGAACAGGCGAACATCAACAACCACGAGCCGACGCGCACCCGCAAGCTGCTCCTGAAACGTCGCGAGATCACGGAGATCGAGAAGGGGCTGGCACGGGGCGGACTCACCTGCGTGCCGCTCCGGCTCTACTTCAAGAACGGTTGGGCGAAGGTCGAGATCGCTCTCGCCCGGGGTCGGAAGAAGCACGACAAGCGCCGCGCCGAGGCGAAGAAGGACGCCGAGCGGCAGATCGACCGCTTCCTCGGATCGTGATGCGCCCCGTTCCGACCGTCCTCCGCTCCGTCCGGGTCGGCACGTTCGTGCTGCTGGCGGCGTGCTGCGCCGGCCTGGCCGCGGCGCAGCTCGAACTCCGCATCGACGGGCGACCGGTCGGAGAGGTCCGTACCGACCTGGTGGCCGGCACCTCGTACGCCCCGCTCGACGCGATCGCCTCCGGGCTCGGCGGTCGGGCGGTGGCCCCGCCGGGCGGCACGACCGCCGCGCTCACGGTGGGCGGGCACGTGCTGGCGTTGGACGTGGTCGACCAGGGCAGCTCCCCGAACCGGCCCGCTGCGCTCCGCATGGACGGGCGGCCGGCGGGCGACCTCGCCGCCATTCGCGGCGACGACGCCGTCTGGGCGCCGGTGGCGGCGACGGCACGGGCGTTCGGCGCTCAGGTGGCCTACCTCCCGGAGGAGAGCGCCGTCCTCGTGGTCGGCCCCCGCCCGAACCTGACCGACGCGCGGATCGACGGGGGATCGGCGCTCGAGACGCTCTCGCTGCGCTTCGACGCGCCGGTCGCCTGGATCGAACGCGCGGTGCCCGCCTCGGACGCGCTCGAGCTCGTGGTCCGGCGCGGCCGCGTCGACCGCGCCCGGTCCCTGTCCGGGGAACGGTTCGCGCGCGTCGACCTGCTGCCGGACGCGGAGGGGGCGACGGTACGGATCACGGCGCCCGGCAGCGAGTTCGAGGTGATCGCCGTCGCCGCCGGCTCCGGGACCGACCTGCGGGTGCGGGCGCGGGCGCGTGCGGACGAGGCGGAGCGCGACGCGGTGCCGGAGGGTTCGGTGCGGATCGCGCTCGATCCGGCGCCGCCGAACGGGGGGGAGGACCGGATGGGTCCGCTCGCCGACGCGGTCGCGGAGCGCCTGCGCGCCGCCGGCGCGACGGTCGAGATCACGCGCAGCGGAGCGGCCGACCCGGGTCCGGAACGCCGCGCGGCGGCCGCTGCGCGGGCCGACCTCTTCGTCGCGCTGCATCCGGCCGGGCTCGGACCGGGCGAGGTCCGCCTCTGGGTGCTCGGCGAGGCTCAGGACGACGCCGCGCTCGCCTACGCGATCCGGCGCAACGCTCGAGCGGCGGCCGAGAACGGCAACGTGAACGATCTGCGCCGCGAGCTGCTGCTGGGATTGGTGCCCGACGCGGACGCCGGCCGGCGCGCGGCGGACGCGATGGCGGAGGCGCTCTTCCAGTCGGCCGGGTACCGAGCCGGCGCCGTCGGCGAGGCCCCGCTCGCGGTGCTGAGCGGCGCGGCCGGTCGCGGGGTGCTGATCGAGATGGCGCCGGAAGCGGCGACCGACGACGCCTTCGCCGACGCGCTCGCCGCCGCCATTCGGACCGCGACCCGCGGGACGCGCTGATGCCGGACGACGCTCCGACCGGGCGACCGCCGGGCCGCCCGTCCGGGCGCGTCGCCTGGCGCTCGCCGCAGGTGCTGATCCCGGCCCTGGCCGCGGTCGCCGCCGCCGTCTGGGCGCTGCAGGCCTCCCCGCCCACGGTGCCCGCCCCGCCCGATCTGCATCTCGGCGGAGCGGAGGCGGAGTCGCCCGCGGAGCGGGAGGCGGTGCTCTACCGCGTCGACGGCGACCTGGCCCGCCCGCAGGTCCGGACGGTGCCCGACGCCTCCGACCCGAGCGTCCGGGCGCAGGCGGTGGTCGACGCGCTGGTCGCGGCGCTGCTCGAGGAGGGGGATTGGCCCGACGCGCTCTCCGCGCCCCGCGTCTTCGCCTTCGAACACGAACGCGTATCGGTCGTCGCCGTCGAGCTTCCCGCGCACGACGTGCGCTTGGACGTCGCCGCCGAGCGACGGATCGTCGCCTCCTTCGAGCGGACGCTCCTCGAGGACGGCCACGACCGGGTCGTGTTCCTCCGCGACGGCGGCGCCGAAGGACCGTGGCTGGGCCGCCTGGCGGTGCCCTCCGACCTGGAGTGACCCGGGTCGGTCAGGGGGTCAGCCGGGTCAGCATCCGCGGGAACGGGATCACCTCGCGCAGGTGCTTGGCGCCGGTGAACCAGGCGAGCAGCCGCTCGAGCCCCATGCCGAAACCGGAGTGCGGGACGCTGCCGTGGCGCCGCAGGTCCACGTACCACTCGAACGCCTCGCGGGGGAGTCCGTGCTCGGCGATGCGGCGCTCGAGCAGCTCCAGGTCGTGGATGCGCTGCGAACCGCCGATCAGTTCGCCGTACCCCTCCGGCGCGATCAGGTCGGCCGCCTTGACGCGGGTCGGATCGCCGTCGAGCGGCTCCATGTAGAACGCCTTCGTTTCGGTCGGCCAACCGTCGATCAGGACCGGCCGGTCGTGCAGGTCGCCGAGGATCGTCTCGTGCGGGGCGCCGAAGTCGTCGCCCCACTCGAGCCGTTCGCCCCGCTCCGCCACGAGCTCGAGCGCCCGGTCGTAGCTCAGGCGCGGAAAGCCGCCCTCGGCCGTCGCCTCGAGGACCCGTGGATCGCGGTCGAGGGCGGCGAGCTCGTCCCGCCGTTCGTCGAGCACGCGGCGCGCGAGGTAGGCGACCAGCTCCTCCATCAACGCCATGTTGCCCTCGTGCTCGAGCCACGCCACCTCCGGCTCGATCATCCAGAACTCGAGCAGGTGCCGTCGCGTCTTGCTCTTCTCGGCCCGGAAGGTCGGCCCGAAGGTGTACACCGCGCCGTAGGCGAGCGCGCCCGCCTCGGCGTACAGCTGCCCCGACTGGGACAGGTAGGCGGAGTCCTCGCCGAACAGGTCGATCTCGAACAGGTTCGTGGTGCCCTCGACGGCGGTCGGCATGAAGAACGGCGCGTCGAAGCGCAGGAAGCCGCGCTCCGCGAAGAAGTCGTGGACCCCGCGGATCACCGTGTCGCGCACCCGCATGATCGCCCACGGGCCGCGGTGCCGCAGGTGCAGGTGCCGGCGTTCGGCCAGGAACTCGACGCCGTGCTCCTTCGGCGTGATCGGGTACGCGCCGCCGGGGGCGATCCGTTCGACGCCGGAGAGGCGCAGCTCGACCCCGCCCTTGGCGCGTGCGTCGGCGACCACCTCGCCGACCAGCACCAGCGCCGACTCCTGATCGAAGGCGCGGGCGGCGGCGAAGGTCGCTTCGTCGACCGCGTTCGCGGGCAGGACCGCCTGAACGAAGCCGGTCCCGTCGCGGACCTGGAGGAAGGCGATCTTGCCGCTCGATCGAAGGTGGGTCAGCCAGCCGTGCACGGTGACGGTCCGTCCGATCGCGCCGGGGAGGTCGGAGATGCGGGTCGCTGCGTCCATGCGGCGGAGTCTACCCGTCCGTCCCGTCCGTCCGCGCCCGGAGCCGCACCGCCTGATCGAGCGCCTCGCCCGCGCCGCAGGCGTCGACGCCGGGCACCACCGCATCGGGCCAACGGGCGGTCAGCTCCGGATCGCCGCTCGCCATCACGCGGGGGTGGCCGACCCGTTCGAGCAGCGGCAGGTCGCCCGGGCTGTCGCCCACGCCCATGACGTTGCGCAGGTCGATCTCGAGCCGGGACGCCAGCAGCGCCACGGCGCTGCCCTTGTCGACGCCCGGGCGGGTGACGCTGACGAAGTAGGTGCCCGGCTGAGCGGGGCTGGTGGCGACGTGGGCGTGGGCCTCCTCGGCCTCGACCGCGAGCACGTCGTCGAGCCGCTCGGGCGGGACGACCCATTGCGCCCGCACCACCGGCTCGCTGGCGGCGACCTCGGCGAGGTCCCGCACGATCGCGTGCACGCCGATCATCTTGGCGTGGGCCTCGCTGAGCTCGGTGCGGCGCTCGACGTAGAGGGAGCTGGTGGTGTAGAGCTCGAGCACCACGTTCAGGCGCCGGGCGGCGTGAATCAGGGTGGCGGTCGACGCCTCCTTGAGGGCGGCGACCTGGAGGGTGTCGCCGTCCAGGTAGGTGATCTGCGCCCCGTTCTGGAAGATGTGCGGCGTGTCGGGGTCGAGCCGTTCGGCGACCCGCGCGGCGACGCCGAAGCCGGGGCGCGCGGTGCAGACGGCCAGCCGGATGCCGGCGGCGCGGGCCCGCTCGGCCGCCTCCCAGACGCACGCCTCGACCTGACCGGTCTTACCGATGACGGTGCCGTCGAGGTCGAGGACCGCGAGCGGGATCACGACGTCGGCTCGACCGGCTCGGGCACGTCGGCCAGACGGATCCCGAGCTCTTCGAGCTGCGCGGCGTCGACCGGGGCGGGCGCGCCGGTGAGCGGATCGCCGCCCCGGACGTTCTTCGGGAAGGCGATCACGTCGCGCAGGCTGGGCGCGCCGGCGAGCAGCATCGCCAGCCGGTCGAGTCCCCAGGCGATGCCGCCGTGGGGCGGAACGCCGTACCGGAGCGCCTCGAGGAAGAACCCGAACCGTTCCTCCGCCTCGGCGTCCGCGAAGCCGAGCGCCCGGAACATCCGGTCCTGCGTGGCGCGATCGTGAATGCGGAGCGAGCCCCCGCCGATCTCGAACCCGTTCAGCACCAGGTCGTACGCCTCGGCGCGGACCGAGCCGGGGTCGCTCTCGAGCCGTTCGAGATCGTCGGCGTGGGGCCGCGTGAACGGGTGGTGCATGTACGTCCAGGCGCCGGTCTCCTCGTCCTGCTCGAGCAGCGGGAAGTCCACCACCCAGGCGAAGGCGGGCGGCGCGTCGTCCGGGACCAGCCCGAGCCGGTCGCGCAGCGCCAGCCGCACCGCGCCCAGCGCGCCGCAGGCGACGGCGCGCCGGTCGGCGATCAGCAGCAGCAGGTCGCTCTGCTCCGGTGCGTGGTCGCGCAGGGCGGGCGTCTCCGCCTCGAGGAACTTCGCGATCGGCCCCTTGAAGCCGTCGCCGTCGCGCCGCAGCCATGCCATCGCCTTGGCGCCGTGCACCTTGGCGTGCGCTTCGAGCTCGTCGAGCGCCTTGCGGCTCAGGTCGCCCGCGCGCGCGCTCGGGACGCGCAGCGCCCGCACCGTGCCGCCCGCGTCGAGGGCGGAGGCGAAGCCGCGGAAGGCGGTGCCGGCGAACAGGTCGGACAGGTCGGACAGTTCGTAGCCGAAGCGGAGGTCCGGCTTGTCGCTGCCGAAGCGGTCGATCGCTTCGGCGTGGGTCAGGCGCGGGAACGGCGTCGCGATGTTCCACCCGACCGCCGCGTGCGTCACCTCCTTCAGCAGACGTTCGTTCAGCTCGAGCACGTCGTCGACCTCGACGAAGCTCATCTCGAGGTCGAGCTGCGTGAAGTCCGGCTGCCGATCGGCGCGGAGGTCCTCGTCCCGGAAGCAGCGGGCGATCTGGAAGTACCGGTCGGCGCCGCCCGCCATCAGCAGCTGCTTGAACAGCTGCGGCGACTGCGGCAGCGCGTAGAAGGTGCCGGGCCGGACGCGGGCGGGGACCAGGTAGTCGCGCGCTCCCTCCGGCGTGGCGAGCGTGAGGAGCGGCGTCTCGACCTGCAAAAACCCCTCCGCGTCGAGGAAGTCCCAGATCGCCTTGATCGCGCGGTGGCGCACGCGGAGCGGCTCCATCCGGTCGGGGCGGCGCAGGTCGAGGTAGCGGTAGCGCATGCGGAGCTCCTCGGACGCTCGCTCGTCGCCCGCCACCTGGATCGGCGGGGTGTCGGCGGCGGCCAGGACCTCGATCCGCTCGGCCACCACCTCGACCGCGCCGGCGCCGTCGTCGGTCCGTTGGTCCTCCGGCCGCTCCCGGACGAGGCCGGTCGCCTCGATCACCCACTCGGCACGGAGCGTGTCGGCAACATCGAAGGCGTCGGCGGCGCCCGGTTCGACGAGCACCTGGACCCGCCCCGCGTGGTCGCGCAGGTCCAGGAAGATCAGGCCGCCGAGGTCCCGCCGGCGATGCACCCAGCCGTTCAGGACCACGGTCGTTCCGGCGTGCTCGCGGCGCAGCGCGCCGCACGGGCGTGTGCGTCTCATCGGGATCCGTCCTTCCGAGCGGCGTCGACGAGGCGGTCGGCCGCCAGTTCGGTCTGTTCGCCGCTCGCGAGGTTCTTGAGGGTCCACACGCCGGCGCTCCGTTCGCGACCGCCGCGCAGCGCGGCGAAGCGGGCGCCGGCCCGGTCGGCGTCGCGGAGGCCCTTGCCGGGCGCGCGCACCTGGTAGGCGTGCCGGACGTGCAACTCGCGGCGTAGCGTCCGCGCCAACGTCGCCGCCTCGCGGACGGCGTCGTCGTCCATCGGGACGAGGAACAGGTCCGGCCCGGCGGGCGCGTCCGGCACGGCGTCCGCCTGCGCCAGGGCGTCGAAGACGCGCTCGACCCCGAGCGCCCAGCCGATCGCGGGCGTCTCCGGCCCGCCGAGCGAGGCGACCAGACCGTCGTAGCGTCCGCCCCCGGCGAGCGCCGACTGCGCCCCGATGCCGACGGCGTGCACCTCGAAGGCGGTGCGGCGATAGTAGTCGAGACCGCGCACGATCTCGGGCGCCAGGTCGAACGGCACCTCCCACGCGCTCAGGTGCTCGGCGACGCCGTCGAGGTGCGCCCGCGCGTCCGGCCCGAGCCGGTCGAGCGGGCGGTCGAGGTCGGCGATCAGGCGCCGGTCGTTCTCGTCCTTGGCGTCGAGGATCCGCATCGGGTTGAGGCGCAGGCGTTCCTGGCTGGTGGGAGAGAGCTCGTCCCGGACGCCGTCGAGCGCCTCGCGCAGGTAGGCGTTGTAGGCGTCCCGGTCGGCCGCGTCGCCGACGCTCCCGAGCGCGACGCGCAGCTCCGGCAGGCCGAGCTCGACCAGCAGATCGTGCAGTGCGGCGATCGCCTCGGCGTCGATCAGCGGTCCGGGCAGCCCCAGGTACTCGCAGTTGAGCTGGTGGAACTGGCGGTAGCGTCCGCGCTGCACGTTCTCGGCACGGAAGGCGGGGCCGAGGCTCCACAGCTTGACCGGCGTGGGGCGGGTGTGCATGCCGTGCTCGACGAAGGAGCGCAGCACCCCGGCGGTGAACTCCGGCCGCAGGGCGAGGGTGCGCCCGCCGCGGTCCTCGAAGCGGTACATCTCCTTCTGTACCACCAGGTCGGCCGACGCGCCGACCGAGCGTTCGAACAGTTCGGCGTGCTCGATCACCGGCGTGGTCAGCTCCTCGACGCCGGCGCGGCCGAGCACCCGCTCGGCGGTGTCGCGCAGCAGGTGCCAGGAACTCTGTCGTTCGGGGAGGACGTCGTACGTGCCTTTGACGGCTCGGGTCCGCATCACCCGGAGAGCATACACGGTCGTTCCGGACCCGCCCGAGGCCGTCCCGCGGCGCTTCGGCGGGCGTGCGTCCCGCCGAACGAAGCCCCGGCCCCTGGGCGTCGTGCGCCGAAGGGACCGGGGCGGCCGGGCGGGAACGCCGGGCGGGGGAGGGTCAGTTCAGGTTGGCGGGCAGGCCGTTGCTGGTGGCGCCGTCGGCGACCACGCAGACGAAGCCTTGGCCGACGCCGCCGGGATCGTCGAACGAGATGCGACCGGCGCTCCAGTCGTTCGGGGCGACCCGGACGCCGCCGGTGCAGTCGGAACGGGCTCCAATGACGACGTAGCTGTCGGCGTCGTCGAGCTCTTCACCGCTCGGACCGGACCCGAAGTAGCGGCCCTGGAGCGTCACGGTGTCGCCGCCGTCCTGGGGCAGCTGCACCGAGTAGAGGGTGGGGACGACGTTGGACATGACCGGAGCCGGCGCACAGGCGCCGAGCAGCACGACGGTCGCGGCCGCCAGCAGGGAAATCCAGAGATGACGCTTCACAGGTGCCTCCTCGTGCAGGAAGCGTACGCGCGGTCCGGAGCGTCGTCAATGGCATCTCTCACGCCGGCGGCTCGGGCGGGGTCCGGCTATGCTCGGCGTCGTGAGCCATTTCTTCGCCTACCTCGCCCGCATGAAGCACATCCGGCGCTGGGGGCTGATGCGGAACACGCGCGACGAGAACATTCAGGAGCACAGCCTCCAGGTCGCCATGATCGCGCACGGCCTGGCGGTCCTGAAGCGGCGGCGCTTCGGCGGCGGTCCCGACCCGGCGCGGGTCGCGCTGTTGGCGGTGTTCCACGACGCCGAGGAGGTGATCACCGGCGACCTGCCGACCCCGATCAAGTACTTCAACCCGCAGGTGGCGGAGGCGGTCGACGGACTCGAGGCGGTGGCGAAGGAGCGGCTGGTCCGGATGCTTCCGAGCGATCTGCGCGACACGTACCTCGACCTGTTCTTCGCCGAGCCGGAGGACGAGGAGGCGTGGGCGTGCGTGAAGGGCGCCGACCGGATCTGCGCCTACCTCAAGTGCGTCGAGGAGCGCGAGGCGGGGAACGGCGAGTTCGCGAAGGCTGAGGAGGCGCTGCGGCGCAAGCTCGAGGCGGACGACGACCCGGCCGTGCGGGCGTTCCTCGAGGAGTTCGCGCCCAGCTTCGCGCTGACGCTGGACGAGCTGAACTGAGCGCTCGTGTCGGGACGCCCGTCCCTGGATACCCCATGGGGATATCAGGGACGATGGCGGCGTCCGAACTTCGTGCCGCGGCGGGCGGCGCGGAGCCTTCCGAACCTCGTCCGGACCGATGTAAGGAGCCTCGATGCGCACCCACGAAGTCCTGATCCTCGGCGGCGGCACCGCCGGCATCACCGTGGCCGCCCGCCTGCTGCGGGCCGACCGCGACCTGGACGTCGCCGTCGTCGAACCGTCCAGCGATCACTGGTACCAGCCGCTGTGGACCCTGGTCGGCGCCGGCGTCGTCGATCTGGGCGAGACCCGCCGCGACCAAGCTTCGGTGATGCCGAACGGAGCGACCTGGATCCGCGACCGCGTGCGGGCGATCCGACCGGACGCCCGCGAGGTCGAGCTGGAGCACGGCGAGACGGTCGGCTACGAGCGGCTGGTGGTGGCGCTCGGGATCGAGTCCGACCTGGACCGGATCGACGGCCTGCGGGCGGCGCTGGGCCGAGGGGGCGTGGTCAGCAACTACACGCCGGACGGGGCGCGGGCGACCTGGCAGGCGCTCTCCGACTTCGGCGGCGGGCGGATGGTGTTCACGAACCCGTCCGGCCAGGTCAAGTGCGGCGGGGCGCCGCAGAAGATCCTGTACCTCGCCGAGCACCACGCCCGGCGGCGGGGCGTGCGCGACCGGACCGAGGTGATCGGCGCCTTCGCCGGCAGCGTGATGCTGGGCGTGCCCGAGATCGCGGCGACGCTCGACCGGATCGTGCGCGAACGCGGCATCGACATGCGCTTCCGGCACGAGCTGGTGGCGATCGACGCGGACGCCCGGGTCGCGACCTTCGAGCGGCTGGACACGGACGACCGGACGCGCGTCGGTATCGACTACGACCTGCTCCACGTGACGCCGCCGATGCGGGCGCCGGCCCCGGTGCGGAACTCGCCGCTGGCGGTGGCGGACGGCCCGCACGCCGGCTACGCCGACGTCGACCCGCACACGCTCGTCGGCCGCCGCTACCCGAACGTCTACGCGCTCGGCGACGCCGCCGCGCTTCCGACCGCCAAGACCGGCGCCGCGGTCCGAAAGCAGGCGCCGGTGCTGGTGGCGCACCTGCTGGCCGACCGGGCGGGCACCCGCAGCGAGGCGCGCTACGACGGCTACTCGTCGTGCCCGCTCGTGACCGGGTACGGCCGGCTGGTGTTGGCCGAGTTCCTGTACGACAACGTCTACGCGCCGACGTTCCCGGTCGACCAGACCCGGGAGCGCTGGGACATGTACATGCTGAAGCGGCACCTGCTGCCGCAGCTGTACTGGCACGGCATGCTGCGGGGCCGGGCCTGAACCGCGGCGGATCGATCCCGGATCCGGATCGGCGAGTGTTAACAATCCGATAATGTCTCTTGTCGGATCAGGGTTAACATCACGACATGCCCGGAACCGACGCGACCGCCCCGGCCCGCGACCTCGCCCTGCGGCTGCTGCGCCCCGACCGCAGCGCCGCCAGCGTCCGCGAGATCCGGAACGACCCGACCCGACTCGCCGCCGCGTTCACGCTGCTCCGCGCCTTCGGGCCACG
>SLSQ01000225.1 GCA_007130355.1 Trueperaceae bacterium | reverse complement strand
CGCTTCGAAAGGAGCCCATGCCCGACCCCGCGTACTACTCCGGCGTCATCGAAGGTTTCTACGGGCGTCCCTGGCCCCAGCACCGACGCACGGAGCTGCTGCCCCGCTTGGCGGACCTCGGGTTCGTCGCCTACGTGTACGGTCCGAAGGACGACATCAAAGTGCGCGCCCGTTGGCGCGAGCCGTACGACGAAGCCGAATCGGGCCGACTGCGTGAGCTCGCCGACACCGGCCGGGCGTGCGGACTCCGCATCGCGTACGCGATCGCGCCCGGCCTCGACATGCGGTACGCCGACGCGACGGAGCACGAGCGCCTCGCGGCCAAGACCGTGCAGGTCCTCGACCTCGGGATTCGTGACGTGGTGCTGCTGTTCGACGACATCCCGCACACGATGCGCGACGAGGACCGCGCGGCGTTCGGGTCGTTCGCCGCAGCGCACGCCGCCACCGCGCGCCGGCTCCTCGCCGCCGTGCGCGAGCGGCAACCCGACACCCGCTTCCTGATCTGCCCCACCGACTACTGCACGCGCATGGCCGACGCGCGGGCGGACGGCCGGAGCTACCTTCGTACGCTCGCGGCCGGCCTGCCACCCGACGTCGACTTCCTCTGGACCGGGGACGAGATCGTCTCCGAGACGATCGACGCGGCGGCGATCGACGACGTCGCCCGCACCATCGGCCGCCCGCCGGTGATCTGGGACAACCTGCACGCCAACGATTACGACCTGCGGCGCCGCTACCTCGGACCGGTCGCCGGCCGCGCCGCCGAGGTCGTCGCCGCGACCCGCGGGTTCGTCACCAATCCGAACACCCCGTTCGCCGTGAACGAGGTCGCCTTTCGGACGCTCGCCGCCTACCTCGCCGACCCGCACGGCTACCGCCCGCTCGACGCGCACGAAGAGGCGCTGCGCGCGTGGCGGCCCGCGTTCGGGCTCGACGGCGGCGACACGTTGTCGCTCGAGGAGCTTCGGCTCCTGACGCATCTGCACTGGCTGCCGTGGTCGTGCGGACCCGACGTCGAAGCGGTGCTGGACGACGCCCGCACCGCCCTCGCCGACGCGCGCGACGCCGGCGACCCGCGGCTGGCGCGGGTCCGCTCGTTCGCGGCGGGGGTCGAGCGCCTGCTCGTTCGCCTGACCGAACTGCGCGACCGGGATCTGCTCTACGCCCTGTACGACGTCGTGTGGGAGGCGCGGACCGAGGCTCGTGCGCTGGCCGACATGCTCGACCACCGCACCGATCCGGACCGGGCGCGCCTGCCGTTCGGCCGGCCCGACGGCCTCGCGAACACCTACCGACGCGGGTTCACCGCCGAGGTGCAGGCGCTGCTCCCGCTCGACGCGCGCGGACGAGTCGTACCCGCCGCGCACGGTCCGGTCACGATCCGCCCCGCCGCGCCCGACGACCGGGCCGGCCTGTACGCCGTCTGCCTCGCGACCGGCGCGGACGGCGCCGACGCCACGGAACGGTTCGCGAACCCCGATCTGCTGGGCCACCGCTACGTCGGTCCGTACCTCGACCTCGAACCGGACCTCGCCTTCGCGCTGGTCGACGACCTCGGTCCCGCCGGCTACGTCCTCGGTGCCGCGGACACGCGCGCCTTCTACGAGCGCTTCGTGCGCGACTGGCTCCCACCGCTCCTGCGCGAACTCGGGGAACCGAACCAGGCCCCGGATACGGAGGACGCGAAACTGTTCGCCGAGCTTCGCACGCCCAGCCTGACCGTCCCCCGCGACCTGGCCGCCTACCCGGCGCACCTCCACATCGACCTGCTGCCGCGCGCGCAAGGCCGCGGCGTCGGCCGCACGATGATCGATGCCCTGCTCCGCGCCCTCGAACGCCGAAACGTGCCGGGCGTCCACCTCGGCGTGAGCCCACGCAACCATCGGGCCCGCCGCTTCTACGCCAAGCTCGGCTTCCGCGAGCTCGATCCGGAGGGACCCGCCGACGACGTCGTGCTGATGGGACGAAGGCTCCCGTGAGCGGTCCGGATGCGGGCCTCCGCTACCTGCGTGCGGCGACCGAGGCGCTCGAGCGGGCGGGCGACGAGCGGGCCGACGCGGTGCGGACCGCCGGGTCCTGGATCGCGGACGCGGTCGGCGCCGGCGGACTCCTGGCCGTCACCGGCAGCGGGCACTCGCACATGCTGGCCGAGGAGGTGTTCTACCGCGCGGGCGGGCTCGTGGCCGTCCTGCCGATCCTCGATCCGGCGCTGATGCTGCACGACGCAGCGGTGTCCGGCAGCCGTGTCGAACGCCTTTCCGGCCTCGCCGAGATCCGCATCGACGCCGCCGGAATCGGGCCCGACGACCTGCTGGTGGTCGCCTCCAACAGCGGCCGCAACGCCTATCCGATCGAGGCCGCCCTGGCGGCGCAGGCACGTGGGACCCGCGTCGTCGCGCTCACTTCGGTCGCGCACGCGCGTTCGGTTCCCGCCCGCCATCCCGGGGGGCGAAGGCTGTTCGAGATCGCCGATCTGGTGCTGGACACCGACGTCCCTCCGGGCGACGCCTGCCTGAGCGTCCGGGGCGTACCCGTTCCGGTCGGACCGCTCTCGACCGTGGTCGCGTCCGCGCTGCTGCAGGCCGCCGTGGCGAGCGCGATCGAGCGGCTCGCGGAGCGCGGAACGCCGCCGCCGGTGCTCCGGAGCGCCAACGTCGACGATGACGACGACGCTCCGGACCTGACCGAATGGGCGAAACGGGTGCCCCCCCTGCGATGAGTGCGACCGAGCTCCCCTACACGCTCGGAATCGACGCGGGCGGAACGCGAACGCGGTGCGTCCTGGTCGGACCGGACGGAACGGTCGCCGCACGAGGCGCTGCGGGCGCCGCGAACCACCGCACCAGCGGCGAGCGGGCCGCCGTCGCCGCGGTGCGCTCCGCCGTCCGTGCCGCGCTCCGAGCCACGGGACACGACGCCGACGGTCCGGTCCGGCTGCGATCGGTGGGGCTCGGATGGTCGGGACTCGAGAGTCCGGGCGAACCGGAACGAGCGCGCTCGATCGTGGGCCACGCGATCGAGGCGGACCGCTACGTACTCGACAGCGACGTGATGGCGGCGCACGTCGGCGCGCTCCGCG
>SLSQ01000066.1 GCA_007130355.1 Trueperaceae bacterium | reverse complement strand
GCCCGTGAGCGTCGCGTGATAGCCTCCCCGAAGATTCTGCGGGAGGAGTCACCATGGCCTCGTTGCGCGACCGATTCTCGCGCTTGCTCAGTCCGAAGTTCGAAGCGGTCGGCCTCGAGGTAGGTACGGCCAACCTCAAGGTCGTGGAGCTTCGACCGGGGAGCCCGCCCACGTTGTCGGCGCTCGCGATCCGACCGATGCCGCCCGGCCTGGTCCAGGAGGACCAGGTCGTCGACCCGGACGGACTCGCCGCCGAGATCCGGACCCTCTTCGACGAGGCCGGAATCTCCAAACGGTTCGTCGTGACGGCCGTCGGCAACCGGCAGGCGATCACCCGCAACATCCACGTGCCCAAGATGTCGCTCAAGGAGCTCGACGAGGCGATCAAGTGGGAGGCGGAGCGCTACATCCCCTTCCCGATCGACGAGGTCGTGCTCGACTACTACGTGCTCGACAACCCCGACGACGTCGAGGACGGCGGGCAGCTCGAGGTGGTGATCGCCGCCGCCCGCCTCGACCTGGTCACGCAGCAGGTCGAGTACCTGAAGCTCGCCGGACTCGAGCCGGTCGTGATCGAGGTCAAGCCGTTCTCCCTCCTCCGCTCCCTCAAGGGAGCGCTTCTCGGAGAGCACCTCACCAAGACCACGCTCACGCACGCCGGGTACACCGAGGGGAACGAGGTGGGCGTGGTCCTCGAGATCGCCGCGACCTCGACCACGATCACCCTGGTCCGCGGCGACCGGGTGCTGATGAACCGCAACATCGGCGTCTCCGGCGACGACTTCACCGCCGCCGTGCAGCGCACCTTCGGCCTCGACTTCGACACCGCCGAGGAGATCAAGCTCGACTACGGCACCGCCACCATCCCGACCGAGGACGAGGAAGAGCTCCTGAACTTCGACGCGAAGCGCGAGCAGTACAGCCCCAGCCGCGTCTACGAGGCGCTGCGTCCGGTGCTCGTCGACCTCACCACCGAGATCCGGCGCAGCCTCGAGTTCTTCCGCGTGCAGACCGGGGACGCCACCATCGCCCGCATGCTGGCGACCGGCGGCGGCTCCAAGCTGCGCGGCCTGCCCGAAGCGATCGGCGACGCCCTCGGCTTCAAGGTCGAAGCCGGCGACCCGTGGCTCTCCGTCGCCGTCGACGACCGCCAGTTCGACGAGCACTACCTCGCCAAGGTCGGTCCGGAACTGTCGGTCGCGCTCGGCCTGGCCCTCCGGGGGGTGAGCGGACTTGATTAACGTCAACCTCCTTCCGAAGAACCTGCGCCGCGTCCGCGAACCCGGGTACTGGCGCGTCCTGGCGGTCTCGATTCCGCTCGTGACGCTCGCGGTGATCGGCGGGTTCCAGTGGCTCGCGTGGCAGACCGAGGAGAACCTGGTGCGCGAAGTCCAGGCCCGCGAGGACCAGCTGGCGCTGCTGCAGCCGTTCATCGAGGAACAGAACGACCTTCAGGCCCGCCAGCGTCAGCTCAACGAGCTGATCGCGGTGCGCGACGAGGTGCAGCGCAACACCATCGCTTGGACCGGCGAGATCGTCGGGCTGCTCGAGACCCTGCCGCCGATCGGCGACGGGGCCCGACCCTCGATCGACTTCCGCACCCTCTCGATGCGCTCGGTCGTGCCGCCCGCCAGCAACCCCGAACGGTTCGAAGGGGCCGAGATCGTGGCCGAGATGTCGATCGGCGGGAACGTCGAGAACCTCGAGGTGCTCGCCTCGTTCGTCCGGAACCTCGAAGGGTCGAACGACTACGGCGTGCTCTTCCAGAACGCCAGCCGACAGGGCGGCGACGAGGCGCAGGACGCGCTCTACTCGTACAGCCTCACCGTCGGCGCGCAGGGAACGGGGGGCGACCGATGACGTCGCGCTTCTCCCTCTCCCGACTGAAGCAACGCGACTGGGCGATCGTGCTCCTGGTCCTCTCCCTGATCCTCGCCGGACTCTGGTGGTGGCTGCTCTACACGCCCACCCAGGAGTCGATCGCCGACCTCGAGGCGGAGATCGATCGGCTCGACGTGCAGATCGAACGGGGCGAAGCGGCCCGCCGCAACCTGCCCGCGCTGCGGCTCGCGGTCGCCGAACTCGAAGCGGACCGCCGCGAGTTCCTGGCGCAGCTTCCGACCGAGAGCCAGGTGTCGAACGTGATCGACGACCTGCGACTCAGCGCCTCCGATGCGGACGTGGTCGTGAACAGCCTCGGTCAGGGCAGCGCCGGCGAGAACATCCAGGACGTCCGTCCGATCGGCTTCTCGCTCGCGACGACGGGCACCTTCGGCGAGACGATGGCGTTCCTCGGCACGCTCGAGGGGCTGCAGCGCTTCACCAAGATCAACCAGGTGTCCCTCTCCGCCTCCGACCCGTTCGACGATCCCGAACTGAACGCGAACTACGGGTTCACCGTCTACGTCTTCACCGGCGACGATCCGGGCGAATCCGATCTCGCCGCGGGAGGTGCACCGTGAGCCTCTCCCGGACCGCACGCATCCTGCTCGCCCTGCTGCTCGTCGCGGCCGCCGCCTTCGTGTGGGTGAACTACTTCGCCGACGCGCCGGCCGATCCGCCGGGCCCCGTCGTTCAAGATCCGGCGCCGACCGCGCCCGCCGAGCCCGGAGTCGTAGCCGACCCGGACGCGGCAGCGGACGACGACGCCACCGTCGATGCCGCCGAAGGTGCGGTCGAGCCTGCGGCGCCGGGCGACCCGGGCGCCGTCGCCGACCTCCCGTCCGTGGCGCCCAGCCCCGCGGACGACGAAGCCCCGGTCGTGGTCGCTCCCCCGGCCGACGCGCCCGCCGATGCCGACGCACCCGCCGTCGTCGTCGGCCCGGAAGGCGCGACCGTCGGGCGTGCGGTGACCGCGGCCGAGCTTCCCTTCCTGGTCACCGCGCCCCCCGCGCCGGACGCCGTCGCCGACGTCGATCCGGACGACCCGGCCGCGCCCGGCCGGCCCGGAACCGCGGTCCGCGCGACCGTGAACCCGTTCTCGCCGATCGTGGCCGAACAGCCGGCCGCGGCCGCCGATGCGCCTGCGGCCGCCGAACCGGACGTGGTCGAGGTCGACGTGCCCGACGCGCCTCCGGTCGAACGGGTCGAGGCCG
>SLSQ01000252.1 GCA_007130355.1 Trueperaceae bacterium | reverse complement strand
TGGAAAAGCGGCAGAGCGGAATTATCGCTGTGACAAATGCACGCCAGCAAGAACCGCGAATCCGAGGTTCAGTACGATGAGCGAGCTTGCAACGGCAAAAATGCGCTTCCCAGTGTTCTTCATGATTCCTCCCATTTCTCTTCCAAGGGCTCTCCACCAAATGGAGAAGCCAAACTTTGCACCGACTCACGGTCTCCCAACCGTAATTGGAGTCAGTACCTTGTAGCGGCTTCATACATGCCACTACGCTTCCAACCGTCACGCATAAATTGCTTCTCCCAAAACAATTGTATGCCTGACGAAAGAAAAATAGCATCTCACGTCGTCGTTGGTCAAGTCTTTGATCGGACACAAATTCCACCGCTCATTGCAGCGGGCGTGGGTAGACGACCTCAGCGTGGTCAACGACAGAATGCGTCGACCAGGTGCTAGGTGGTCTACCCCTACGCTTACTGCGGATCCACTCCCAACAACCCCACCACCAAATGCGCCCGACTCTCGTACCCCAACTTCCCCAGCACGTTCGAGACATGCGCGTTCACCGTCTTCGGGGTGACGCCCAGGTCGACGCTGGCGCGGCGGGTGTCGTAGCCCATCAGGATCAGGCGGACGGTGCGGAGCTCCATGTAGGTGAGGGGAGAGGCGTAGTGGTAGCCGCGGGTGGCGGAGGCGGCGGCGTACAGTCCGGCCACGATCCGGGTCGTGTCGGTCGAGGAGGCGACCCCGCTCACGTGGTAGCTGGCCAGGCTGTCCAGGTAGGCGGGGTGGGTGGACTGGGTCACGACCAGGGTGCGGGCGCGTTGGACGCTGTCCAGCGCTTCGAGCTGGTACAGCGCCCACGTCATCGGGAAGTCCAGCAGGACGTGGGCGACGCCGTCCTTCCCGGTGCCGAACGGTTCAACGTCCGGTCGTTCCATCACGTCCTGGATCAGGCTCAGGAAGGTGGGATGGGACGACCGAACGTGGATCCCGAGTGGGGGTTGCGACATGCCTTCGACCTCCTCCGTGGAATGGGTGCTACGAACGAAGTCTCGGGCACGGCCGGTTGCGTCCGGGTTGCCGTCTCGTTTGCGGTTCATCGCGGTCTCGTCATCTCGACCAAATTCATCGCGGCCCCTTCATCGCGGCCCCTTCATCGCGACCCAAGTCATCGCGACCTCGGGTCCAACGCGTCGCGCAGGCCGTCGCCCAGCAGGCTCCAGCCCAGCACCGTCGCCACGATCGCCAGGCCGGGCACGATCGCCGGCCACGGGCTCATCGCCAGGAATCCTTGCGCCTCGCGCAGCATGTTGCCCCACGACGGCACGTCGGGCGGGGTGCCCAGGCCCAGGAAGCTGAGGGCCGCTTCGGCCAGCACCGCGATCGCCAGGCTCAGGCTGGCCTGCACCACCAGCGGCGAGGCGGCGCCGGGCAGCACGTGCCGCAGCAGCAGCCGTCCCGGCCGGGCGCCCAGGGCGCGGCCCGCCTCGACGTAGTCGGCGGCCTTCAGGGTCAGCACCGACGACCGCGCGATCCGCGCGAAGATCGGGATCGTCGCCAGCCCGATCGCGGTCATCGCGGTCAAGGTGCCGGGCCGGAACACCGCCGCCAGCAGCAGCGCCATCAGGATTGCGGGGAAGGCGTACAGCACGTCCACCAGCCGCATCACCGCCTCGTCGACCCAGCCGCCGATCCAGCCGGAGACCAGGCCGATCGTGCCGCCGGCCAGCAGCGCGATGCCGACCGCCACGAACCCGACCAGCAGCGTGCCTCGCGCGCCGATCAGCAGGCGGCTGGCGAGGTCGCGGCCGAACTCGTCCGTGCCGAGCGGGTGTGCCGGGCTGGGGCCCTGCAGCTGCACGGCGAAGTTCATGGCGTTGGGCGGGTGCGGCGTCCAGACGTACGACAGCAGCGCGGCGGTGACGACCGTTCCGATCAGGGCGACGCCGACCCAGAAGCTGGGTCCGAAGCGCGCCAGGCGCAGTCGCTGCCGCAGCGACGGTCGCTGCGGGACGCTCGCGCGGGGGGAGGGCGCGGCGGCCATCAGTCGATCCGAATCCGCGGGTCCAGCAGGCCGTACGACACGTCGACCAGGAACCCGAGCAGGATGATCACGCTGGCGTACAGCACGATCTCCCCTTGGATCAGCGGAAAGTCGCGGGTGCCGATCGCGGTCAGCGCCAGCCGGCCCAGGCCGGGAAGGGCGAACACCTGCTCGATCACGATCGAACCGATGAACACGTTGGACAGGCTCAGGCCCAGGATCGTGACCAGCGTGACCAGAGCGTTGCGGAGCGCGTGCCCGAACACCACCGTGCCCGGCTCGAGCCCCTTGGCGCGGGCGGTGCGGACGTAGTCCTGACCGAGCGCGTCGATCATCGCCGAGCGCGTCATGCGCGTCATCACCGCCGCCTGGCCGAGGCCCAGCGCCAGCATCGGCAGCGCCAGGCTCCGCAGCGCCCCCACGAAGTCGCGTTCCCACGGCACGAACCCGCCGGCCGGCATCCAGCCGAGCTGCACCGCGAAGAACAGGATGAACAGCAGGCCCAGCCAGAACGACGGGACCGCCGCGCCGACCTGCGCCGCGACCGTCACCAGCGGATCGGCCCAGGTGCCGCGCCGCAGCGCGGCGGTCACGCCCAGCGGCAGCGCGATCAGGCAGGCGATCAGGCCGGCGCCGAGGGTGAGCGGGACCGATACCGCCAGACGGTCGATGATCAGGGCCGAGACCGGACGGCCGTAGTTGATCGATTCGCCCAGGTCGCCGCGTAGCGCGCCGGCCAGCCACGCCAGGTACCGCTGCGGTGCGGGCACGTCCAGCCCCAATTGGCTGCGCAGCGCCGCCAGCGCGTCCGGGGCGGCGTTCAGGCCCAGGATCAGCTGCGCCGGGTCGCCCGGCACGGACGAGAGCGCGACGAACACCAGGAGCGACGCCAGCACGACGCTCAGCAGCGCGGTGGCGAAGCGGCGGACGACGTAGGCGAACAGGGCGGCGGTTCCTCTCTCGGGACGGGTCGGGGGAGGCGCCGGCCGCGCCTCCCCCCGGATCGATTCGGGTGGGGCGAGGGCTCAGTCGGCCCGGTACACCCCGGTCACGTCGATCGCCGGCGTCGGCTGGTCGGTCCAGAACCCGTGCACGTCGGTGCGGGCGGCGACCAGGTACGGCGGGCTGAACACCCACACGTTCACCGCGTCCTCGGCGATGATGCGCGCGATCTCCTGGAACGCCGCGTTCGCCTCCGCCTCGGTCGTGGCCGCCTCCGCCTCGGCGAGCAGCTCGGCCACCCGCGGGTTGTCGTACTGGTAGTAGTAGTCCGGGTTCGCGTACACGTCGATGTCGCGCGGTTCGGAGTGGCCGATGATCGTCATGTCGAAATCGGCGCCCAGGAAGATCCGCTGGATCCAGGTGCCCCACTCGACCACGCTCAACTCGACGTCGATGCCGACCTCGGCCAGCTGCTGCGCGATCACCTGACCGCTGCGACGCTCGATGTTGTACGGCTCGGGCAGCTCGAACGCGAACGACAGGCCGTCGCCGTACCCGGCCTCCTCGAGAAGCTCGCGGGCGCGCTCGGGGTCGTACGGGTAGGTGTCGGTCAGGTCGACGTAGTACGGCTCGGCCGGGCTCATGTGCGTGCCGATCACGGCTCCGAGCCCGAACATGGCGCCGTCGACGATCGCGTCCTTGTCGATCGCGTGCGTGATCGCCTGCCGGACGCGCAGATCATCGAACGGCGCGCGGGCGTTGTTCATCGCCAGCGTGATCTCGGTCGTGGCGGTGCCCTCGGTGCCCTTGAGGTTCGGGTCCTGCTGCGCCTGCAGGAACTGTTCCGGCGGCAGCGCGGTGCCGATCAGGTCGACGTCGCCCGCCTGCAGCGCGGCGAAGCGGGTGTTCGGATCGCCGATGATCCGGAAGGTGACCGCGTCGAGGTACGGCACGCCGTCCTGGTGGTAGTCCGCGAACGCCTCCAAGCGCACCTCGGAGCCCTCCAGGTACTCGACGAACCGGAACGGGCCGGTGCCGACCGGGTTCGTACGTTGCGTCTCGGCGCTGCCCGCGGGGTAGATGATCGAGTCGGGGCGCGCCAGGTTGTACAGCAGGCCCTGGCTGGGGCGCGAGAGGCGGAACGTCACCGTACCCGCCTCCTCGTCGCCGACGACCGACTCGATCGCGTCGTAGTACTGCGGGTTGGTATGGCCCGAGTCGGGGTCGGTGGCCCGTTCGAACTTGGCGACCACGTCGCTCGCCTGCAGCGGCGTGCCGTCGTGGAACACGACCCCCTCGCGAAGCTGGAAGGTCAGTTCGAGCCGGTCGTCGGAGAGACTCCACGATTCGGCCAGGGCCGGCACGATCTCGCCGGCGGCGTCGAAGCGGACCAGGCCCTCGAACACGTTGTGGTAGACGACGCGCGCGATCTCCTGCGAGGTGCTGACGCTGGGGTCCCAGCCGGGCGGGTCGGCGGTGATCGCGACCACCAGCTCGCCGCCGTACTGCGGGGCGGGCGCGTCCTGCGCGGCGGCGCCGGCCGTCAGCGCGCACGCCACGAGCGCGGCCAGGAACGAACGCAGGTACGAACGAACGGATACGGACATGGTGCCTCCTCGGGAGGGCGTTCCGACCGGCGGTGCGACGGAACGGGTCAGGTCGGGACGGGGTTCGTAGCGCCAAGGTACCGAATGGCGGCGGCGGCGTAAAGGCGGGCCGAAGCGATCAAGTCCGAGATTCGAACGAATTCGTCGACCTGGTGCGGAATCTCGCGGTCGCCCGGCCCCACCGTCACGATCGGCACGTTCGCCCACGCCCGCAGGAAGGTCCCGTCGGTCGCGCCCGGCACTCCGCCGTAGCGCGGTGGCGTGCCCAGCACCTGCGGATACGCCGCCTCGAGCGCCCGCACCAGCGGGTCATCGGCCGGTGTCTCGGTCCAGGGTCGGGACTCGACCCGCTGAATCTCGAGGGCGAGGCCCGGGAACTCCGCCTCGGTCGCGCGGGCGGCGGCGGTGATCTCGGCCAGCAGCGCGTCGTGGTCCTGCCCCGGCACGGTGCGCACGTCGATCGCCTGGAACGCCGTGCCCGGCATCACGTTCAGCTGCGCCTCGCCGCCCTCCGGCGCGCGCACCACCGTCGGCGTGATCCACGGCAGCCCCAGGTGCGGATGTTCGCCCAGCCGCTGCTGCTCCTGCTGCTCGAGCTCCCAGGTGCGCATCAGGAAGCGCGCCAGTCCCCGGACCGGGTTCACTCCGGCGTACGGCATCGCGCCGTGCGCCATCACGCCCACCGCCCGCACGTGCAGCCGCATCGCGCCCTTCTGGAACAGGCACAGCTCGTTCTGTTCCGGTTCGCACACGATCGCGCCGTCGACCGCGTCGGCCCAGCCGTCCTCGACGAAGCGCTTGATGCCCAGCATCATCCCCTCCTCGTCGACCACGATCCCCAGTCGGATCCGGCCGGGCAGGTCGGGCGCCACCTCGCGCACCGCGCACAGCGCCGCCATCGCCGCCGCCACCCCGCCCTTCATGTCGGCGCTTCCGCGACCGAACAGGCGACCCTCGTCGTCGACCTCGCCGCCGAACGGGTCGACGCTCCACGCCGCCCGGTCCCCCTCGGTCACCACGTCGCTGTGCCCCTCGAACATCAGGGTCCGGTGCCGCTCCGGATCGAAACCGCTACCGCTCCAGTCGCAAATCACGTTCGGCCGGTCCGGCGCCACCTCCGTCACCACCGGATCGAACCCCGCCTCCCGCAGGGTGGCCGCCACCCACTCGGCCGCCGGCCGCTCGAACGTTCCGGCCTCCGGATCGACCACGCTGCGGATGCGGACCAGCGCGCGGGTCCAGGCGACCAGCCGCTCGGCGTCGACCGCCTCGGCGGCGCGGGTGGCCAACGCGTCGAGTTCCGCGGCGGATCGTGCCGCCTCGCCCGGCTCGCTCACAGCGGCGGGTCGAAACGGCCGTCGACCGCCGTCCAGCCGCCGTCGACGATCTGCAGGGTGCCGGTCACGAAGCTGCTGGCGTCGCTGCACAGGTACACGATCGGACCGACCAGCTCGTCGGGCGTGGACCACCGCTTCAGCGCGCTCTTTTCGGCGTACGCCCGGTACCAGTCGGGGTTCTCCTTGATCGGCGCGGTCAGCGGCGTCTCGACCACGCCCGGCGCGACCGCGTTCACGCGCACCCCCTCCGGCCCCAGCTCGGCCGCCAACGCCCGCGCCATCTGCAGCGTGCCCGCCTTGGTGGCGGCGTAGACGCCCTGGCCGGGTTCGACCACCTGGCTGCGGATGCTGGACAGCAGCACGATGCTGCCCTTGCCGCGCGCCCGCATGCGCCGGCCGGCGGCGGTCATGGCGAGGAACGAACCCTCCAGGTTCAGCCGCACCACCTTGCGGAACTCGTCGAGGGTCGTGTCCAGCAGCGGCTTGCGCACGTTCACCGCCGGCGTCGCGACCAGCGCGTCGACCTCGCCGGCGGCGTCCAGCAGCGCTTCGACGCTGGCGCGGTCGGTCACGTCGACCGCGTGGGCGCTGGCCTCGCCACCCGCTTCGCGGACCTTCGCCGCGGTGCTCTCGGCGGCGTCGGCCTGGAGGTCGCCGGCGATCAGGCGCGCGCCGAACGCGGCGACCCCTTGCGCGGCGGCGGCGCCGATGCCGCTGCCGGCGCCGATCACGACGACGGTACGGCCGGTCAGGTCGAACAGGTTGGCGTGGTTCATGCGGAGGACGATACCCCTCCGCGGTACGGACGCACGGGAGCGGCTACGGTCGGCGCCCTTGGCGGTCGCGCGGGACGGACCGGTCGGCCTCCGCGTCCGCCGGGGCGTCCGTGCCCGCCGTCCGGTCCCGCACGAAGCCGCCGCGCGCGTGCAGCTCCAGGAACGCGTCGACCACCTGCGGGTCGAAGTGGCGACCGCGGCCGCTGCGAACGTGCTCGAGCGCCTCCGATTCGCTCCAGGCCGGCCGGTACGGTCGGTCGTTGGTGAGCGCGTCGAAGACGTCGATCACCGCGAAGATGCGGGCGGCGAAGGGGATGGCGTCCCCCGCCACGCCCCGCGGGTAGCCGCTCCCGTCCCACTTCTCGTGGTGGGCGTAGGGAATGTCGAGCGCCTGGCGCAGGAACGGGATCGGGCGCAGCAGGGTGCACGCCAGGTCGGTGTGGCCCTGGATCACGGTGAACTCCTCCGGCGTCAGGCGGCCGGGCTTGAGCAGGATCTCGTCCGGAACGCCCATCTTGCCGATGTCGTGCAGCAGCGCGCCGCGCCGTAGGTGCGTCAGCGCCTCGCCCGCGACGCCCAGGTGCCGCGCCAACCGCACCGTCATGTCGGTCACGCGCTGGCTGTGCCCGGCGGTCTCCTCGTCCTTCATGTCGAGCGCGCGGGCCCACCCTTCGATCGTGCGGTCGTACGCCGTCCGCAGCTCGCTGCTGAGGCGTTCCGCCTCCTGCCGCGCCCGGATCGCCTCGGTGAGGTCGACCGCGTGCAGCAGGATGCCGGTCGCTTCGCCGTCGGCGTCCAGCAGCGGCTGGAACTCGACGTCCAGGTACAGGTGCGTGGCACGGCCCGTCCCATCGCGCACCACGTCGAGGTCCTTGGCCCGCTCGGCGAACGGTTCGCCCCGTCGCCGCACGCGGTCCAGGACCGTCGTCCACTCCTGCCGGTCGAGCTCCGGAAACGCCGCGGCGAACGGTCGACCCTCGAGATCCGAACGGCCGAACGTCTCGAGGAAGCCGGCGTTGGCGAGCTCGAAGCGGTGGTCCGGACCGACCACGGTCGCCATCGCCGTCGGCGCCCGCTCGACCAGACGCTCGAGGCGGCGTCGCTCCGCCTCGGCGTCGCGACGGGCACGCCGTTCCTGCTTCAGGAGGCGCTCGCGCTCCTCGGCGGCGCGCACCTCGTCGGTCACGTCGCGGTAGTTCAGGACGAACGCGCCGACGGCGGGATCGTGCAGCAGGTTCGAGACCGTCGCGTCGAGCCAGACCCAGTGCCCTGCGGCGTGCAGGTACCGGTAGCGCAGCTCGGCGCGCGCTCCGGGCGCGAGGCCGAAGACGATCCCGCGGACGCGCAGCCGGTCGTCCGGGTGCACCCGGTCGGCCCGGTCCTCGCCCAGGCCGTCGTCCGGGGCGTACCCGAGGATGCGGGTGTAGGACGGGCCGTGGTAGGTGCGCCGGCCGGCGCGGTCGAAGAGGGTGACGCCGTCGGCGGCGTGCTCGACCAGGTTCCGGAAGCGGCGTTCGCTCGCGCGCAGCTCCCGCTGCAGCTGGGAGCGTTCGACCGCGTGGCGCAGGGCGCGCTCGAGCACCGACGCTCCGAACGTGCCTTTCAGCAGGTAGTCCTGGGCGCCCTCCCGCACGCAGCCGGTGGCGAGCTCGACGTCGTCGCGACCGCTCAGGACGACCACCGGCAGTTCCGGCACGGCCTCCTGCAGGTCGCGATAGGCGCCCAGGCCCTCCGCGTCGGGCAGCAGCAGGTCGAGGACGGCGACGTCGACCTCGTGTCGCCGCAGGTACGCCGCGCCGTCCGCGAGGCGCGGCACGTGGGTCACGTCGTAGGGACGGTCCGTCCCTTCGCCGAGCAGCTCCTGGACCAGCGCCACGTCGGCCGGGGAGTCTTCGATCAGCAGGATGCGGAACGCGTCGGCCACCGACGATCAGGTCCTCTCAGGGAGGCGCCCGAAGTCGAGCTGGAGGTCCTCGGTCGCCGTTCGGCCGCCGACGGTGATCCGCCGCTCCTCGTCGAGAAGGAGCACCGGATGACGCAACGTACGGAAGATGACGTGTTCCAGAGGAACCGCGTTCACGGCCATGTGCCCCCCAAGAGCCCGACGAGCCGACGGTTTCGGTACCGCGTTTCGGTCTTATCTTGGCACGAACCTGCGCCGCGCGTTCACAGGTCCGGCTCCCCCTCGACCGGCCACGACCCGCCCAGCGCCAGCCAGGCCGACACCATGTCCGCCGGGACCGGCGCGAAGAAGGCGATCGCCTGATGGTCGCGCGGGTGCGGCAGCGTCAGGCGGAAGGCGTGCAGCGCCTGGCGGCCGATCTGCTCGCTGGCGCGGCCGTACACCACGTCGCCGACGATCGGGGCGCCCAGGTGCGCCAGGTGCACCCGGATCTGGTGGGTGCGGCCCGAACGGGGCGTGGCCTTTACCAGCACGTGCCCCGGCGCGCGCGCCAGTACCCGGAACGAGGTCGACGCCTCCTTCGGGTTGCCGCCGCCGACCGTCATCCGTTGCCGCTCGACCGGATGCCGGCCGATCGGGGCGTCGAGGCGTACCTCGTCCTCGAGGTCGCCGCGCGCGATCGCCACGTACTCCTTGACGGTCAGCCGCTTCTTGAACGCGTCCGAGAGCGCGCGGTGCGCCGCGTCGTTCTTGGCGACCACCATCACGCCGCTGGTGTCCTTGTCCAACCGGTGCACGATCCCCGGCCGGTAGTCGTCCCGGTGCGGGTCGTACGTGTCCTCCTTGGCGAGCTCCATGCGACCCAAGAGCGCGTTCACGACCGTGCCGGTCCGGACCGTGGCGGTCGGGTGCGCGATCAGGTCGGGCGGCTTGTCGATCGCCGCCAGGTCGGGATCCTCGAACAGGATCGCGACCTCGATCGGTTCCGCCTCGACCAGCGCCGGCCGGGAGGGCGGCACGATTGCCGAGACGATCTCGCCGCCCTGCAACTTCGTGGCCGGCTTGCCGACCGGGCGACCGTCGAGGGTCACGTACCCGTCGTCGACCAGCGCCTTCGCGGCGGTCCGCGACAGCGCGAGCGCCTGGGCGATCGCCACGTCCAGCCGTTCGCCGGCGGGGGCCTCGAAACTGCGTACGTCCACGGACGGGAGCGTACCCGAGCGGCGTCCGCCACCCGGTGCGCGGGCGTGCCGCGCACGAGCGCCGACCCCGCGCGCGCCGGAACCCCGCACGTCGGACCCGCGCGAGCGAGGGACGCGGCGCACGCCGGGCGGACCCCGGTATGCTGCGCCCCATGCCCGAACTCCCCGTCGCCCTCGACGCCATGGGCGGAGACCGCATGCCCGACGCCGCCGTCGACGGCGCGGCGCAGGCGCACGCGGAGGGCGTCCCGGTCGTCCTGGTCGGCGATCCGGACGTGCTCGCCGCCGCCATGAACGAACGCGGCGTCGACCTGCCGGTCGTGCCGGCCGGCGACGTGATCGGCATGAATGAACACGCCTCGGAGATCCGCCGCCGCAACGACGCCAGCGTCGTGGTCGCCGCCCGCGAGGTGCGCGAGGAACGCGCCTCGGGGTTCGTGTCGATGGGGCACTCCGGCGCCACCATGGCCGCCGCGCTGCTGGTCCTCGGTCGCCTGAAGGGGGTCGAGCGGCCCGCGATCGTCGCCAACGTCCCCACCCAGAAGGGCGACGCGGCGCTGCTGGACGTCGGCGCGAACGCCGACGTGCGCCCCCGCATGCTGCGCCAGTTCGCGGTGATGGGCGCCCACTACGCCCGCATCGCGTTCGGGACCGAGGACCCGAGCGTCGGCCTGCTGTCGATCGGCGAAGAACCCGGCAAGGGCAACGAACTGGTGCGCGCGGCGCACCCGCTGTTGGCCGCGACCCCCGGCATCCGCTTTCACGGCAACGTCGAGGGCCGCGACGTGCTGGCCGGCACGACCGACGTGATCGTGACCGACGGGTTCACCGGCAACGTGGTGCTGAAGCTGGCCGAAGGGGAGGCGAAGATCCTGTTCGGTTGGATCCGCGAGGCGGTCGGCAGCAGCCTGCGGGCCCGGCTGGGCGGGCTGCTGCTGAAGCCGGCGTTGCGGAAGGTGGCCGAGCGGTTGGACCCTTCGACCTACGGCGCGCAGCCGCTGCTCGGCGTCGGCGCGCCGGCGTTCATCGGGCACGGCAGCAGCGACGCGCGCGCGGTCCGCAACGCGCTCCGGTTCGCGCATCGCACCGCCCAGGAGCGGTTGGTGCCCCGGATCGCCGAGGCGATGACCGACCTGGCCGAGGTGGTCGCGGCGGAGGAGTGATCCGCGCCGCAGCGAGGCGGCGGGGAACGATCCGGAGGGGAGCGAGCTCGGCCCGCGCCTAGGGCGCGGGCGGTTCGTCGCGCGCCACGAACGTCCAGTCGATCGCGACCGGTTCGTCTAGGCCGTGCCCGTCGCCCGCCGGCAGCCGCTCCTGCGGCACCGTGGACGGCGCCTCGCGGTCGTCGGGGTCGCGCCCCAACCAGGCCAGCAGGTCGAACGCCGTGACCCGCTCCGGACCGAGCGCGTGCGCGTAGTCGTACGGACCGACCGTCGCCGCCACCAGGTCGGTCACGCGCGCGGCGCCCTCCTGGCCGGTGGCGGTGGGGGACGGTCGCACCCGCAACTCCGTGTCGGTGCGGTACAGCAGCGGCGTGCCCGGAAGCGTGCCGGGATCGACCAGGGCGAGCAGAGGACCGTCGTCCAGGTCGGAACGGACCACCGGATCGGCGTCCTCGTCCTCCGGCGCGCCGGACCCGTTCGGAAGCGCGATCCAGGCCACCGCGTTCGACCAGCCGCCCAGCAGCCCGTCGCGGCCCGCCCGCAGGTCGAGCGGATCCGACGCCGCCTCGATCCCGAGCGGCGCGACCGGCGGGTCGGAGGCGTCCAGGTAGGCGCGCCACAGATCGCCGTCCGGTCGCGCCCACACGGCGGCCGGACGGCCGCTCACGGTGACGAAGACGGGCGGGAACGGCGCGTACGCCACGCTCGGGTCGGCCACCACGTCGCTCGTGCCGGGCGCCGGATCGGTCCGCAGCAGCAGCGCCTGCACGTCGCTGGCGCTGCCGCCGCAGGCGTCGGCGCGGTGCAGCAGCCCGATCCAGGCGCCGTCGGCCGACACCGTCGCGCGCACGGCGCAGAGGGCGTCCGGCGCGTCGAACCCGGATACGCCGGCGCCCGCGACGCGGGCGCCCAGGTCGACCGCCCGGTCGGGCGTGGCGGCGAGCGAGGCGGAGTCGTCGCGCGTCAGGTCGGCCAGGTCGTAGCCGGAGAGCCGGTCGCGCGGCGCGTCGCCCGTCCCGTCCT
>SLSQ01000328.1 GCA_007130355.1 Trueperaceae bacterium | reverse complement strand
GCGAGCTGGCGGTGCGAATCTACGGACGGGACTTCGCGCCCGACGGCCCGGCGACGGAGCACGCCCACCGGCTCGTCCGCGCCTCGCTCGCGGCGCACCTGCTGCGCGGCATGCGGGCGCTGGAGGTGGCGCACCTCGGCGACGACGAGGAGGGTCCGTACGTGCGCACCGCGCCGCGGTCGTGAGCGGGGCCGGCAGCCTAGCCCACGTCTTCGAGCAACGCCTCCGCCAGCGCGTCCGGATCCGCCGCGAGCGCCTCGGCCGAGGTGGGCCGGTCGAGGAGCGCGTCGAGGCGCGGCGAGCTCGGCGGGGCCTCGCCGGTCGCGCGGACCACCGCGTCCGGGAACTTGGCGGGGTGCGCGGTCGCGAGCACGACGGCCGGTCCCTCGGCTCCCTCCGCCCGCCAGCGGTCGAGCGCCTCGAGTCCGACGGCGGTGTGGGGGCAGACGCAGATCCCGTGCCGCTCGCGCTCGCGGCGCATGCGCGCGAGGGTGGCGTCGTCCGCGACGGTCGCCGCGTCGAGACGGTCGCGCACGCCGTCGCCCCAACGCGCCCAGAGGCGCTCGGCGTTGCTCGGCGCACCGACGTCCATCGCGTTCGACTCGGTCGCGACCGTGGGCCGCACCGCGTCCCGCGCGGCGCGCCCGGCGAGCGCCTCGGGGAAGGTCCGGTTCGCGTTGTGGGCCGCGAGGAAGCGCGCGACCGGCAGGCCGGCTTCGTGCGCCAGCAGGCCCGCGACCAGGTTGCCCAGGTTCCCCGACGGGACCACGACGCGCAGCGGCCCCGCCATGCCGTGGTCGCGACGCGCCTGCACGACCGCCCACACGTACGGGGCGGCCTGCGGCAGCAGCCGGCCCACGTTGATCGAGTTGGCGCTGGTGAGCCCGAGCGGGCCGAGCCGCGGATCGCGGAAGGCGCCCTTGACGAGCCGTTGGCAGGCGTCGAAATCGCCCTCGACCGCGAAGGCGCGCACCCCGGAGCGGCGCACGGTCAGCTGACGTTCCTGCACCTCGCTGACCCGGCCGCGGGGGTACAGCAACGCCACCCGTACGTTCGGCACCCCCGCGAACCCCTCGGCGACCGCCGACCCGGTGTCGCCGCTGGTGGCGACGAGCACGGTGGCGCGCTCGCCGCGCCGCTCCGTCGCGCGGCGCAGCAGCCGCGCCATGACGCGGGCACCGACGTCCTTGAAGGCGGCGGTCGGGCCGTGGAACAGTTCGAGCAGGTAGCGGTCCTCGCCGATCGGCCGCAGCGGCACCTGCAGGTCGAGCGCGTCGTGAAGAAGCGGAGCGACCTCGTCCGCGCCGTCGCCCCACCACGGTCCGAGCGTCCCCAGCGCCGACGCGACGAAGCTCGGCGCCTCGCTCCAATCGTCGGGAAGCCGCGGCACCCGCTCGGGCAGGTAGAGCCCGCCGTCGGGCGCCAATCCGGCGCGGACCGCCTCCTCGAGCGAGACGCTGAGCGCCTCCGGGCCGGCCCGGGTGCTGCGGAAGCGGACCGCCGCGCCGTCGTTCACGCCCGATCCGACGCGCCGGGGGCGGCGGCCGCTTCGAGCTCGCCCAGGTCCTCCACCTGCGCCGTGGTCGGGACCGGCGCGGCCCGATCGAGGAGCGACGGCCCGGGACGCCCGGCCGCCGCGGCCAGGAGGTCGCCGAGGACCGCGGAGGCGGTCTCGATCCCGCCCGCGCCCGGGCCGGCCAGGAACGCCTCGCCGCCCGCGCCACGGTAGATCATGGAGGCTCGGGTCTCCTCGCCGAGGGCGAGCGGGTGCCCGGCCGGGAGGTAGACCGGCCGCACGGTGGCGTGCCAGCGGCCGTCCGCCGGCACGATGCTGCCGACCAGCTGCACGCGTCCGCCGTCCTCCATCGCCTCCTGGACGATGCCGGGCGTGAGGCGTTCGATCCCGCGGGTCGCGTCGCGGAGCGCCGCCCACGACAGCTGCGGGTCGACCGCCAGGCGGCCGATCACGAACAGCTTGTGGGCGGCGTCGAGCCCCGAGACGTCGAGGGTCGGGTCGGCCTCGGCGTAACCGAGGCGCTGCGCCTCGGCGACCGCCGCCGCGTACGGGACGCCCTGCTCGAGGCGCGAGAGCACGAAGCCGCAGGTTCCGTTCAGCACGGCATGGATCTCGATCGGCGCGTTGCCGCGCAGCGACCCGGCGACGGCACCGATCACCGGGGCGCCGGCCATCACCGACGCCTCGAAGTGCAGGCGCCCGTCGCGCATCGCCGGCGCCAGGTCGTCCCACCGCTCCGCCAGGAGCGCCTTGTTCGCCGTCACGACCGGGCGTCCGCGCGCGAGCGCGGCGTCGACCGCGGCGTACGCCCGGTCGACGCCGCCCATCAGCTCGACGACGACGTCGGAGCGGTCGAGGACCTCGTCCAGGTCGGTGGTGACGACCTCGTCGGGCCGGACGATACGGCGCGGCTTGCTCGCGTCGCGCACCAGGGCGCGTTCGAGGATCAGGTCGGAGCGGAAGCGGAGCAGGTCGGCGAGCGCGGTACCGACCGTGCCCAATCCGAGAAGGCCGACGCGGACGGGCGCGGAGGACGCCTGGTTCATGCGCGCGAGGATAGCACGCGCCCGACGCGATCCCCGCACCCACCCGCCGTCGTGGTTCGGGTAGCATGGCCGGCGCTGCCGCGACCGGCTTCGCCGGTCCGGCGTCCACTAGGAGGGACCTCATGCTCGCAGTCGGCATCGTGGGCCTGCCGAACGTCGGCAAGAGCACGCTGTTCAACGCCATCACCAAGGCCGGGGTCGAGGCCGCGAACTATCCGTTCGCCACCATCGACAAGAACGTCGGCGTCGTCCCCGTCCGCGATCCGCGGCTGGACGCGCTCGCCGACCTGTACGCGAAGGGGGATCGCCGACCGCCGGTGGTGCCGACCGCCGTCGAGTTCGTCGACATCGCCGGTCTGGTCCGAGGCGCGTCGAAGGGCGAAGGCCTCGGCAACCAGTTCCTCGCGAACATCCGCGAGGTGGCGGCGATCGCGCACGTGGTCCGGTGCTTCGAGGACGACGACGTGGTGCACGTCGAAGGCACCGTCGATCCGATGCGGGACGTCGCCACGATCGAGACCGAACTGATCCTGGCCGACATCGGCACCCTGGAGCGGCGACGCGAGAAGCTGCGACGGAGCGCCAAAGGCGACGCCGAGGCGGCCGAAGTCCTCGCACGGCTCGACGCCACGCTCGCGGCGCTGCAGGAGGGCGTTCCGGCCCGCGCGGCGGGCACGGAGCCGCCCGCCGAGTTCGGCCTGCTCACCGCCAAGCCGGTGATCTACGTCTGCAACGTCGCCGAGGACGACCTGGCCAGCGGGAACGCGTACGTGCGCGCGGTCGAGGCGCACGCCGCCTCGGAGGGCGCCGAGTCGGTCGTGATCAGCGCCCGGATCGAGCAGGAGCTGAGCGAACTCGGCGACGAGGAGGCGGCGGAGTTCCTGGCCGATCTGGGGGTCGAGGAGCCAGGGTTGGACCGCCTGGTCGCGGCGGGCGCCCGAGCGCTCGGCCTGATCACCTTCCTGACGGCGGGCGAGAAGGAGGTCCGCGCCTGGACGGTGCGCGACGGCGCCCTCGCACCCGAAGCGGCCGGGGCGATCCACAGCGACATGCAGCGCGGCTTCATCCGCGCCGAAACGATCGACTGGGAGGAACTGGTCCGGGCCGGCAGCATGACGGCGGCCCGGGCCGCCGGGAAGGTCCGGACCGAGGGGAAGGCGTACCGCGTCCGCGACGGGGACGTGATGCACATCCTCTTCTCGGTCTGAACGGCTCTCGGTCTGAACGGCGTTAGAAGACGGTGCCGACGCGGAAGGCGAACACGCCGGTCGGGTTCCGCTCGCTGAAGCCGTAGTCGAACCTCAGGGCGGGAAGCTGCACCCCGGAGAACCCGAGGTTCACCTGCACGCCCACGCCAGCGCTCGCGAAGACCGGTGCCCCGTACTCCTCGAATCCGGGCACGCCGCTGGCCCAGGCCACGTCCGCGAAGGCGATCGCGATCACCGTCTGCGTCGCGATCGTCGACAGTTCGAAGTCGTAGCGGTACTCGAACGCGGCGGTGGCGTACGTCCGCGAGAGGTCGAAGTCGGAGTCGCGGTAGCCGCGGACCATCGTCGCCTCGTTCGGCGTCTGACCGACCACGAAGCGGTTCGACACCGGATAGGCGCCGCCGAACTGGTGCCCCACGTTCAGGCGCGCGGCGAGCACGTGGTTCCGATCCTCGACCTCGTCGGGAAGCAGGTCGGCGACCGTGAGGTACGACTTCACGCCCAGCTCGACCGGCAGGTAGGCGTACCCGGTCCGCTCGCCGTCGACCGCGAAGTCGTTGCCGAACCCGACGCCGAGCGAGGCGTTGCCGGCGATCCCTTCGCGCGGGAACTCGGCGCTGTCGCGCGCGTCGTAGGTGAGGTCGGATCCGAGGAAGCCGGAGAGACCGCCGATCGGCGCGTACTCCGCCGCTTGGTTCCACGGGAGGGAGCAGTCGTCGGGGTTCTCGACGGACCCGTCCTCGACGACGCACTCGCCGCGCCGCGGTTCGACCGCCACCTGCGACACCGACGCCCGCGCCCGCGCCCGGATGCGGAGGTCCTCCCCGAGCGGACGCCCGGCGGTGAGCGACAGCCCGGTGTCGCGCCGCGTGTAGGTCCCGATCGGTACCTCGTTCGCCTCGCCGCCGTCGGCGCCCGGGTACGCGACGCGGGTCGCGCCCCCGTCGCTGAGCGGCTGGCCGGAGCGGACGTCGCTGAACAGCGACGCGGAGACGCTGGTCGGCACCTGCTGGAAGTCGCCGACGTCGAGGTAGAGCCACGGCACCGTATAGCGGACGTTGCCACCGAGCAGGAAGCCGAGCCGGCTGGTGCGGGCGTCGATCTCCGCCTCGACCGAGTGGCCGCGGCCCCACAGGTTCCGTTCGCTCACCGCCACGTTCGCGGAGAACCCGTCCGAGGTGCTGTACGTCGCCGCCGGCTGGAACAGGCCGGTCTGGGCACGTTCGAGCACGATGCGGACCACGACCTCGTCCTCGGCGCCCTCCTCGCGGGGCACGATCTGACGATCGACGGGCCGCACGGCCCCGTCCCGGACCAGCTTGCGCAAGCCGTCGTCGAGGGCGTCGAGGGAGAGCACCTCGCCCGGTTCCGGCAGCTCGCGCAGGATCACGAACGGCTCGACCGAAGGCTCGGCGTCGCCCCAGGCGAGGTCGTACTCGCCGACGCGGAACTCGACGATGCGCTGGACGTAGGTCCCGTCGAGCCAGTTGTAGTCCGGTCGGTTCGCGATCAGGTAGCCGGCTTCGGCGTACGCCTGCGAGATGCGGCGGAAGTCCTCCTCCGCCAGGGTCGAGGTGAAGGTGTCGCCCTCCTCCATGGTGACGAGTTCGTGCAGGTCCTCGTCGGAGAGGACCGAGTTGCCTTCGAAGCGCAGCTCCTCGATCTCGCCCGCGGTGTCGGGCGGACCGAGCTCGAAGGTGACGCGCACCGTCCCGGACTGGCTCACGAGCGGCACCAGCCGCACGTCGCCGCTGCGGCCGGCCGCGACCCGTCGCACGTCGGCGAGCAGGGTGTCGTAGTCGAACAGGTCGCCCGGCTCGAGCGACAGCTCGCTCGCGTCGATCCCGAGCGGCGTGGTGTCGATCGACCCGATCCGGAGCTCCCGGAACGCCACGCGCAGCACGCCGTCCCGCAGGCGCGTCGCTTCGAGATCGATCCCGCTCTGGCGGAAGCCCCGCTCGGCGTAGGCGGTGCCGACCGACTGGACGGCGGCTCGGTAGCGGCCGATCTCGAACGCCCCGTCCTCGGCGTCGAGCACCGGTTCGAACGCCTCGTCGAGCACCCGTTCCGAGAGCACCGACGACTCGGCGAACTCGATCCGCTCGACGGTCGCGGCCTCGTCGACGACGTACCGCACCCGCAGCGGGGCGCGCTCGTCGCGATCGGCCAGCTCCGGCGCGGCGGCGGTCTCGAGCGTCACGACCGGCTCGAACGGGAACCCTTCGGACCGGTACGCCTGGGCGATGGTCCGGGCCGCCTCGTCGGCGCGGCCGGCGTTGTAGACGCGGCCGGACTCGAGCAGGTGCTCGCGCGCGAGCAGCTGGCGGAGCCGCGACGCCTCGACGCTGCGCACCCCGTCGAAGGCGATCTCGCCGATCGGCGGGTGCTCCTCGACGCGGACGCGCAGCACCGGGCCCGCCTCCTCGTCCAGGAGCGACACGCTCGCGCTGGCGAAGGTGCCGAGCCCGTAGACGCGGTTCCGCTCGGCCTCGAGGTCGATCCGTTCCGCCGGCGTGCCGACACGCGCCGAGATCAGCGTGCGGACGATGTCGGCGTACGTGTCGGTGCCCTCGACCCGGACCTCGGTGATCGGTCCGCGCAGGTCGGGCACCGCGGCCGACTGCGCGCCCACCGCTCCGGAGACGGCCAGGAGCACGGTGATCAGGAGGTGGACCGGTGCGGGGAGGGACGAGGGGTGCGGGAGCCACGATCGCATGGGGGTAGTCTACCGGCCGCGATGAGAACGGAGTGGGCGCGCTCGGAGGCGAAAGTTCCGACCCCGTCGGCCCTTTCGCCACACGCCGCCGGGGGCCCGTGGCGCGAGGGGGTACCATGCGGCATGACCGATGCCGCCCCGTACCTGACGGCCGACGGCCTGCGCGCCGACGCGGTCGCCCGCGTACGCACCGACACCGACCTGAGGCCGGAGGTGGCGCTCGTGCTCGGCTCGGGCCTCGGCCCCCTCGCCGACGAGATCGACGCCGTCGCCGAGATCCCGTTCGCCGAGCTTCCCGGCTTCGCGCCGACCACCGCCCCCGGCCACGCCGGAACGCTCGTGCTCGGCCTCCTGGACGGCCGGCCGGTCGTCGCCATGCGCGGCCGCCTGCACCCGTACGACGGCGTGCCGCCGGCCCAGGTGGCGTTTCCCGTCCGGGTGATGCACGCGTTGGGCGCGAGCCGGTTGCTGGTGTCGAACGCCTGCGGCGGGCTCGATCCGCATTGGCGCGCCGGCGACCTGATGCTGCAGCTCGATTTCATCAACGCCACCGGACGGAGTCCGCTGGTCGGTCCGAACGACGACCGGCTCGGCCCCCGGTTCCCGGTCGCCTTCGACGCCTACGATCCCGAGTACCTGCAGCGGGTGCGGGCCGCCGCACGCCGGCTCGACGTGCCGCTCCGCGAAGGCGTCTACTTGGCCATCTCCGGGCCCGCCTACGCGACCCGGGCCGAACTCCGCGCCTTCCGCGCCTGGGGGGCCGACGCGATCGGCATGTCGACGGTCTACGAAGTGCTCGCCGCCCGCCACGAAGGGATGCGGGTGGTCGGCCTCTCGACCGTGACCGACATGGCGCTTCCGGACGTGGCGCACCACGCCGACCACGAGGAGGTGCTGCGCGTGGCGGGCGAGTCGGGCGCCGCCTTCCGCCGTCTGGTGCGCGCGGTGGTGCCCGACCTGTGAGCCTCGCCCACGTGCGCGCCCGCATCGAGGCCGCCTGCGCACGGGCCGGTCGCGACCCGGGCGAGGTGCGCCTGGTGGCCGTGAGCAAGGGGCGGACCCCGGACGAGATCCGTCCCCTGATCGACGCCGGCCTGCTCGACCTGGGAGAGAACCGCGTGCAGGAGTGGCGCGACAAGGCGCCCGCGCTTCCCGCCGCGGTGCGCTGGCACTTCGTCGGGAACCTGCAGCGCAACAAGGTCAAGTACCTCGCCGCGGGCGGCGTCGGTTGGGTCCACTCGCTCAATTCGGAACGGTTGGCCCGCACGCTGAGCGACCAGGCGGTCCGTCACGACCACCGCTTCACGGCGCTGATCGAGGTCGACGTCGCGCGCGAGCCGACGAAGCAGGGCGCCCGGGTCGAGGACGTCCCCGCGCTGCTCGAGACCTGCCGAACCTTGCCCGGCCTCGAGGTGGCGGGCCTGATGGCGATGGCGCCGTTCAGCGACGATCCGGAGGGGGCGCGCCCCGCCTTTCGCGAGACGGTGGCCCTCGCCGACGCCCTCGACCTGAAGGAGCGGTCGATCGGGATGAGCCGCGACTTCGAGGTCGCGATCGAGGAGGGAGCGACCCTTCTGCGCATCGGGACCGCGCTGTGGGAGGCGGACCGGCCCGTGCCGGCCGCCGGCTGAGGAGACGAGATGCGACTGAGCCCGCTGGACATTCAGCACATCGAGTTCGAACGGAGCGTCTCCGGCTACCGTCCGGCGCAGGTGCGCGCGTTCCTCGAACGCGTCGCCGCCGAGCGGGAGGAGCTTCTCAAGGAGCTCCAGAACCTGCGCGACCGCTCCGCCGAGCAGCGACGTCGGATCGAGGCGCTCGAAGCGGCGGAGGCCGACCTGCGCCATGCCGTGGTCGCGGCCGAACGGATCGCGAACCAGATGCGGGAGAACGCGCGGCAGGAGGCGAAGCTGATCGTTCAGGAGGCGGAGGGGGAGCGCCGCGCCCAGCACGCCGAGCTCGCGCGCCTGCGGGAGCTGCGCGATCGGTTCCGCGAGCAGTTCCGCGGCATGCTCCGCGCCTACGAAGCGAGCCTGGACACGAACCCCTCGGACGGGGACGCCGCGGACGCGGAGTCGGAACGCGCCGGCGGCGGTCCGATCCGGGGCGGCGCCGCGGACGACGCGGACGAACCGCTCTCGGAGCAGGACCTGCACGACGACGCCGCGCGCTGACGGTCGCGCGAGCGGGCTGCACGGTCGCGCCCGCGGGCGGGCGACGTTCAGCTCGGCAGTTCGGCCTCCGGCTCGACGTCGACGTCGATCGGGCCGCTCCGCCCCTGCATCGCGCCTTCGAAGGTCGTCCACGGCAGGGTCGCGCACTTGACGCGGGCGTGCAGCTTGGCGACCCCCTGGAGCGCCTGCAGGTCGCCGAGCTCGGCGGCCGGCGGCTCGCCCCGCAGCATCGCGCGGAAGGCGGCGTGCAGCGCCCGCGCCTCCTCGAGCGTGCGGCCCTCGAGCGCCTCGGCCATCAGGTCGGCCGAGGCCTGGCTGATCGCGCACCCCTGCCCCTCGAACGCCGCCGCCTCGATCCGATCGCCGGCGACGCGCAGGGTCAGGTTCAACTCGTCGCCGCACGAGGGGTTCAGCCCCTCCTGCTCGTGCGTGCGCGGGTCGACGGCGCCGCGCCGCTTCGGCCTGCGGCTTCGCTCGACGATGACCTCCTTGTAGATCTGTTCCATCAACGACATCGGATCCTCCTGGGTGTGCCCGGCCTCAGGCGAAGGCGGCGAAGAAGTCGCGGGCGCCGCGCACCGCACGGACGAGCGTCTCGATCTCGGAGGTAGGGGTCGTCAGGTGGGTGCTGGCTCGGACCGTGGACTGGACGCCGAGCGCCCGCATCAGCGGCTGGGCGCAGTGGTGCCCGGCCCGCACCGCGACCCCCTCGGAATCGAGGGCGGTGGCGACGTCGTGCGGATGGACGCCCTCGACGACGAACGGTACGATCCCGCCCCGATCGCTCCCGACCGGTCCGAAGACGCGGACCCCGTCGAGTTCGGCGAACCGCTCGAGCGCGAGGTCGGCGAGGGCCCGATCGTGCCGCCAGATCGCCTCCATCCCGACCGCCTCCAGGTACCGGACCGCCGCGGCCAGCCCGACCGCCTCGGCGACGGCGGGCGTGCCCGCCTCGAAGCGCATCGGGATGTCGGCGTAGGTCGAACGCTCGATCTCGACGGTCCGGATCATCTCGCCCCCGCCCAGGAACGGCGGCATCGAGGCGAGCAGCTCCTCCTCGACCCAGAGGGCGCCGATGCCGGTCGGTCCCAGCATCTTGTGCCCGGAGACGGCGTACGCGTCGACGCCGAGCGCGGCGACGTCGACCGGGAGGTGGGGCGCCGCCTGCGCCCCGTCGACGAACACCCGCGCGCCGACGGCGTGCGCCGCCTCGGCGATCTCGGCGACGGGGTGCACCACGCCCAGCACGTTCGACATGTGCGCCACCGCCACGACCTTCGTGCGGGGCGACAGCAGCGCCCGATAGGCGTCCAGATCGAGCCGCTGGTCCGGTCCCAACGGAACGGCACGGATCACGGCGCCGGTCCGCTGCGCCGCCTGCTGCCACGGCACCAGGTTCGCGTGGTGCTCGGCGACGGTGACGACGATCTCGTCGCCCGGGCCGAGGTGCGCGTCGCCCCACGACCGCGCGAGCAGGTTGAGCCCCTCGGTGGCGTTGCGCACGAACACGAGGGAACGCGGCGAGGGGGCGCCGAGGAACCGCGCCACCGTCGCCCGCGCCTCCTCGTAGGCGTCGGTCGACTCGGCCGACAGCTGGTGCGCGCCGCGGTGCACGTTCGCGTGCCGCGTGACGTAGTGCTCGTGCACGGCGTCGAGCACGGCGGTGGGCCGCTGCGACGAGGCGGCGTGGTCGAGGTAGACCAGCGGTCGGCCGTGGACCGTTCGCGTCAGGATCGGGAAGTCCGCGCGCAGGCGCGCGACGACGGCGTCGTCCATGAGCGGCAGCGTAGCAGCCGCCCGGGGGACCGGCGGCATGCAGGCCGACGGTGGCGAGGAGGGCCGGGGCCGCCGGTATGCTGACGCGGTGCTCCTTCGTCGCCTGCGGCAGTACGCGTTCCGGAACCTGGTCGTGCCGGAGGTCGCCTTCGGACCGGGCGTCACCGCGATCGTCGGGCCGAACGCCGCCGGCAAGTCGAACCTGCTCATCGCCTGCTACCTCGCCGCCAGCGCCGAGCTTCCGGCCGGTCCGGTCCGGGACGCCCTGCGCTTCGGCGAGTCGGAAGGGTTCGTCGCCGCCGAGATCGAGAACCGGCACGGCCCGGTCCAGGTGCACGTCGGCCTCGCCACCGGCCGCAAGGTGCTCCGGATCGACGGTCAGGCGGCCCGCGCCGCCGACGTGGCCCGGATCGCCGCGGCGGTGCGGATCACCCCCGAGGACGCCGCCCTGATCCACGGCGGGCCGACCGGCCGGCGCGGCTGGATGGACGCCCTGCTGACCCGCCTCTCCCCCCGCTACGGCGCGGTGGCGCGCGCCTACGGCAAGGTCCTCGAGCAACGGAACGCCGCCCTCCGGCACGGGAGCGACCGCGCCACCGTCGCCGCCTTCGGCGACCGGCTCGCCGAGCTCGGCGACGAGGTGGTCGACCTCCGCCGGCGCCTGATCGTCCGCGCCGGCGACCTGGCGGCGGACGCCTACCGCGACGTCGCCGGTCCCGCCAAGGAGTTCACGATCCGCTACGCCCCGGCGCAGGGCGAGCGTCCCCTCGCCGAAGCGCTCGTGGCGAGCGAGCCGGAGGAGCGCGCCCGCGGGCTCACCGTGGTCGGTCCCCATCGGGACGACCTGGTCGCCGACCTCGACGCGCGCAGCGTCCAGACCTACGGGTCGCGCGGCGAGGCGCGCACGGCGGCGCTGGCGTTGCGGGTGGCGGAGCACCGGCTGCTGCGCGACGTGCACGACGAGCCGCCGATCCTGCTGCTCGACGACTTCAGCGCCGAGCTCGACGCCGACCGCCGCGCCTACCTGCTCGACCTGGCCGAAAGCGTGCCGCAGGCGCTGGTCACCGGCACGGAACCGCCGCCGCGCGCGTCGCGTCGGCTCCGCATCGCCGGGGGGGAGCTCCGCGACGATGGCTGAGCGGCACGTGGCGGCCCTGCTGCGCGAGGCGTTCCGCCGCGGCGGGATGGTGCGCTCGATCCGCAAGGCGGAGGCGGTGGTGGCCTGGCCGCGCGTGGTCGGACCGACGCTGGCGCACTTCGCGCGCGCCCGGGCGCTCCGGGGCGGCGTCCTGTTCGTGGACGTGCCGGACAGCGAGACGGCGATGCACCTGTCGCTGCAACGGGCCCGGATCCTCGACGCGTACGCGCGTCGACTCGGTCGCCGCGAGGTGCGGGACGTACGGTTCGTGGCCGGCCGACCGTCGCCGCCCGAACCGGTCGCCGCCCCTCCCCCGCTCCGCGATCCCGATCCGGAGGCGTGGTCGGAGCTGAACCGGCGCCTGGGCGCGCTCGACCTGCCGGACGCGCTCGCCGGGCCGGCGCTC